>JAFGEN010000318.1 GCA_016931595.1 Candidatus Aminicenantota bacterium
CCCTTCGGGCGAGCCGATATGGCCGCATTTGCTTCGTTACGAAGGGTTCGCAGTGCGACTAGCACAGCGTCACCCTTCGTGCCTCGCCACTGCAGCCATCTCGACTCGTGCATAATGCAGGTTGATTATAAGGGCACTGCAGAGACAAGGCAACTGCGGGCGCGGCTCACCTCTTCCGGTCGATAAAAAACCAGGACAGGAAGTTGCCCAGGCTGAGGGCCAGGGTGAGGGTGCCGACAATCCGCAGGATCATGACGCCTTCCTGATCGCCCCGGGTGACATCGGGAACGAACTGGGCGATGAGAACCAGGGCCAGGCCGAGGCACAGCGAAATGATGCCGACCCTCAGGGAAAAGGTCTTGGACCCGGTGTCCACCTGAAGGAGATCCTTATTGGGCAGCTCCAGGCCCTTTTCCATGGCGGTTTTCTGCAAGGCGATGACGTCTTTCATGATCTGCTGTTTGCGGATATGATTGAGCACCAGCCAGATGAGGATGATCAGGACGCCGATGACGACGAGGGGCATGGGATTCTCCTTATAATCATGATGTTCATATTCCGTCCAAGGAGTCGGGCCGGGGTAGGTTTTTGTTTCACCCGCCCGGCTGAAACTTTTTTGCCGCCGCCGCGACTCATGGTCGGAGAGGATCTCTGAACATCCCCATGGAGCCTATCGACCCGGACCGGCTGATGGAAGACCACAAGAACCTGGTTTTCCATCTGATCGCCCGGTTCATCCCGGAAACATCCCTCCGGGAGGACATTTTCCAGGACGTGTTCCTGAACGTTTTCCGCAGCCTTCCGACCTTCGCCGGCAAATCGAAGCTTTCGACCTGGATCGCCTCCGTCGCCGTCAATACCTGTTATTCCCATATCCGGAAAATCGTCCGGGACCGGAAAACATCCTCTCTCGAGGCCTGGATGGAGGAAGGCGACGAGACGCCGGTCGCGATTCGCTCGTCCCCGGACGAAGCGGGCCGAGGGGAATCCCGGGGGACGCTCGAGGCCCGCCTCGACCGGCTCCCGCCCAAATACAAAGTCCCGATCCAGCTTTTTTATTTCGAAGGGTTCGCCTATGAAGACATCGCCGAAACCCTGAACATCCCGGTCGGAACGGTCAAGACCCATTTGTTCCGGGGGCTGAAACGGCTGCGCGAGGAAATGCAAGGAGATCCGTCATGACACCCTGCCCCGACGAAATCAAGAAGTGGAGCTTTCTCAACGGCGAGATGGAGGCGGATGCGGCCGAAGCCTTCTCCCTCCATCTTAGGGACTGCCCCGCCTGCCGGGAGGAAATGGAGGCGCTTCGGAAGACAATTGTCGAGATCCGGGCCCTTCCGGTTCCGGATGCCCCGGCCGCATGGACGGCGAAGGCCAAGGCTTCCCTGGTCCGGGAGGCCGCTCCCGCCCAGGTTAGGCGAATCCGCTTCTCGCGGCGGTTCAGCCTCGTATCGGGGGGGGTATTGTTCGCCGCCGTTTTGACCCTGGCGGTCATCTTTCCCATCCGCATCCCGGCCGAATCGATCGCCTTGTTCTTCCGCACCCCGGCGAATCTCCCCCTCTCCGAGTCCGCCCGGGAGCTTCTCGGAAAGATCCTGGTCCTTCTCCCGCTGCTCTTCGTTCCCTCGATCGTGGAGAACATCCGGTTTCTCGTCCGCCGCAAGCACCGGAATCCGCCCACGCATCTGCGGCTGTTTTCGATCTGAAGGGATCGAACTCGAACGCGCGCCATTGACAGGCGCGCGAACGCCGAATAGGATTCTCCTATGAAACACTCTCGTCTCCCCCGCCATTCGCTCGTTTTGATAATCGCCGCCGCCGGCCTGCTTTCGGCGGCCCAGTCCCATGTTCCGGACAGGGCCGACCTGAACATGGTCAACCGGATCCGCTTCGAGGGCCTGGAACACAGCCAGGTCGGGAAGCTGACCGCTTTCCTTTCCGATGTCATCGGCCCCCGCCCGACCGGTTCCCCCGAGCTCGACCGGGCCAACCGCTGGGCAGCCGAAAGAATGCGCGAATGGGGAATGACCAACGTCGTTCTCGAACCCTACGAAAATTTCGGAGTAGGCTGGGCCCCGCGTTACGTCTCGGCCCATCTTCTCAAGCCCCACTACGCCCCCCTGGTCGGTTTTTCGGTCGAATGGGGCTCGAGCACCAAGGGAAAAATCAGCGGCCGGCCCGTCTGGGTCAACCTCCAATCGAAGACCGATTTCGAAGCCTGGCGGGGCAAGCTCAAAGGGAAGATCGTCCTCTACCAGCCGCCCCAGCCCGTCCCGACCCACTTCACCCCCGACGCCCGGCGGCACGATGAGGACAGCCTGAAGCGGCTGGCGGAAACGCCCGTTTCGGCGACCCGCCCGGCCGACCCCGACTACGTGCGGGGATTTGCCGACGACCTCGAGGATTTCTTCCGGAGCGAAGGAATCGGCGTCCTGGTCTCATCCAGCGGCGCCCGGCTCCGCGAATACGGAACCGTCCTGGCGACCGGCGTCCGCCAGGCCCGGGACCCGAAGCGGGCCCGCCCCCTTCCCGAAATTATCCTGGCCGCCGAGCACTACAACCGCATCCACCGAATCATCGAGGAGTTCAAGGAACCGGCCGAGATGGAAGTCGAGATCCGGAACGAATTCTTCGACAAGGACCCGCGCGGATATAACGTCGTCGGCGAAATCCCGGGAACGGACAAGAAGGACGAAATCGTCATGCTCGGCGGCCACATCGATTCCTGGAGCCCGGGCACCGGCGCGGCCGACAACGCCGCCGGCTGCGCCGTCTCCCTGGAGGCCGTCCGCATCCTCCAAGCCCTGGGAATCAAGCCCAGGCGGACCATCCGGGTCGTCCTCTGGAGCGCCGAGGAGAAGGGATGGGTCGGGTCGAAAGCCTACGTCGCCGCCCATTTCGGCGACGTCGAGACAATGACCCTCAAACCCGAGCATGCCAAGGTCTCCGGCTATTTCAATTACGACAACGGAAGCGGGCGCATTCGGGGCATCTACTGCCAGTCCAACGCCGCCGTCCAGCCCATCTTCGCCGAATGGCTCAAACCCTTCGCCGACCTGGGGGCGACCCACGCCGTCCTTCGGGATACCGGCGGCTCGGACCATGGGGCGCTCGATTACATCGGGATTCCGGCCTTCCAGTTCATCCAGGACCCGCTCGACTACTCCACCCGCATCCACCACACGAACATGGACGTGTTCGACCACGTCTCCGTCGAGGACCTGATGCAGTCGGCGGTGATCATGGCCTCGTTCGTCTACCATGCGGCTATGCGCGGGGAGATGCTGCCGCGCAAACCCCTCCCCGACAAATTCCACTACCCCGTCCGGCGGTGAGTCGAGTTCAGTTTGACAAAGGGCGGGCAAGAACTTATTATCTAACAGACCTTAATATTGGTCCATTTATAGACTATATTGGAGAGGGCATCGTGGCCGAATACACCGATATCGTCCCCTTGAGCCAGGCCAAAGCCAGGCTCTCGAGCCTTGTGCGCAAGATCAGAGAGGAACGGGGGACCTATGGTATCACCCACCGGGGCAAGCCCGAGGGAGTTTTATTGAGTGTCGAAGAGTACGAGATGCTCATTGAGACGCTCGATATCCTCAGCGACCGTGAGTTAATGGCGAGCATCGACCGGGGGCTGGCCGACGAAAAGGCCGGCCGGCTCTACGCCCACGATGAGGTCTTCCCCGAGAAATGAAGCCCCCCGCCCACCGCATCCTCTATACGAGGGAAGCGAAACGGAACATCGACTCGCTCGACACCTCCGTACGGAAACTCGTCCGGCGGGCCGTCGAATCTCTCGCGGCGGAGCCGGAAAAAGGAAAACCCTTATCGCATCAACTGGCGGGATTGCGATCCCTCAGGACATCGGATTACCGGATCATCTATCGGGCGAAGGGAAGCGATCTCGTCGTTCTCGTCGTGGCCGTCGGGCATCGCCGGGAGGTTTACAAGCGGCTCGGCGAGCTGATCGGCCTGGCGGCCCGGAAGAAATAGGCGGCGATCCGCGGTCTCATTCGCCCTCACCAGATCCCGGGAATCAAGCGAAAGCGCGTCTTCTTCATATAGTCGCCGTATCCGGCAAGATCGCGAAGGAGAACTTTTTCCTCGTTCACGATCCGGACGGGCAGGATGACCATCGTCACGGCGAAGGGGATCAGGGCCCAGAAGCTGCCCAGGGCCAACGGGGTGAATAGGTACATCAACAGAACTCCGACATACATCGGGTGGCGGACGACGGCGTAAGGCCCGGTGGTGACAATCTTCTGTTCGGTCTCGACCTCGACGGTCCGGGAAAGAAAACGGTTCGCCCGGAGCACCGCGATAAAGACGGCATATCCCAGGATGACCAGCCCGTCGGCCGCAAGGACCAGGGCAATGGGGACCGTCGATAAGCCGAAGCGGCGGTCGAGGCCGATCAAGACGAAGCCGGCGATGAACATGATCACGACGGAGGCGACCACGGCTTTTTGCGCTTGCTCTTTTTCTTTGGCTTTCATCCGCCGTTCCAGGACCTCGGGGTCGTGCTTGAGGAAATAGACCATGACGCCGGCCATCAGAATCATGAGAATCCCGATATAGACCCAGGCTTCCCAGTAGCGCAGGGTCCCGGCCGGGAGAAACAAGGCCAGGCCGAAAACCGCGGGTGTCAGGGCGATGCGGGTAAAGAGGATTTTTTTCAGCTTCTTTTTATCCATGACACAAGCCCTTTCCTAAGAATCGACTGAATATATTCTTTGATTCTGTAGATTAATGAATACGGAAATAAAGGGCAAATTGTTGCCTGAATTCGCCGCCGGAGGGCCTTCCGCATAAAGCGCGGCGCCACGATCGAGCCGTTCGGATGGGCTTTCTGGATGAGATGGTCTCCCTCCTCTCTTGACAATACGTACCTTTAATGGTATCTATAACGATACCTTTGGAGGTCCCGTCAATGACAAAAGTACCATACATCATTCCCGTCACTGATCTCCGCCAAAATGCGGCGGGAGTCATCCGCAGAGTGAGAGACTCGAAGGAGCCGGTTTATATCACTCAGAGGGGAAGAACCGCGGCCGTCGTCTTGAGCGTGGAGGAATTCCAGCGTGCTGAGGAAGGGCGCGCGATTCTCGAAGCCCTGGCCCGGGGTGAAAAGGATATCCGCGCCGGCCGCGGCCGAGATCTCGACGAGGTTCTAGGCCGAGCGGCGGAAATCCTCGATCCTTCGAGCAAATGAAGATTCGTTTCACGCGATCGGCTGAGGCGGATTTGTTGTCCGCTCTCGCATATATCCGGAAGGACAAGCTTTCGGCCGCACTCGACCTTCTTGACCGAATCGCCACGCAACTTCGACGGCTGCATCGCTTCCCCGAATCAGGGCGAAAAATTCCCGAATTCCCCGATCTGCCTCATCGCGAGATAATCGTCGAGCCCTTCAGGTTCTTCTATCGTATTGAAGGCTCGATCATCTGGATCGTCGCCGTCTGGCACGGAGCGCGCGTGCCGGACCGCCCGCGTGCATAATGCAGGTTAAAGCGTCTCCTCAACGGAGCCCGGCGGGTTGTTTTCGGACGGGCCTTCCGGATGCAGTAGATCGAGGAGTCTGATAAACTCTAGGGCATGAGATCCATCGCCTCCCGCCGCCCAAAGTTTTTCCGCTTCGTCCTGCTCATAGGGATGGCCGCCTCGCTGACGGCCGTCGGCAGCCTGGCCCGCCAAACCCAGGTCCCGCCCGCCTCAACCTCCCCGCCGTCGGCTTCCGGACAACCCGGCCAAAACCAGCCCGCGGCTCCGGCACGCCCCGTTCCCGCGATCAAGACGCCCCTCCCCCAGCCTCTCTTGACCCTTATCGCCAACGAGGTCTCCGGCCAGATGGCCTTCAACAACCTGATGCGGCTGGCCGGAGCGCCCTGGATCCGAAGCGTCGAGGAGCTCGGCGGGACCATGTCGGAAACGATCGAGCTCGAGCGTCTGGTCCGCGCCTACGGCATCACGACCGTCGAAGCGCTCAAATATCCGCCGGCCGCGCCCTCCGCCGTCTTCGATTATCCATTGGAGGGAGAGCTCTGGACCCTCGAGCCCGAGAAGCGGTTGCTCGCCCGGATCGGCGCCGACGCCGCCCTCGTCTCGCGCGGCTCCAAGACGGCCGACGTCAGCGGCGAGCTCATCTACGTGCCGGTCTTGACGCCGGAGGAAGCCAAGAAGATGCGCGAGGCCGGCCCCACCGAGGCCACACGCGGCAAGCTGGCCCTGGTTTGGAGCTTGAACGCCGACATGACCTCGGCCCTCGACGCGGCCGGGGTCGTCGCCGTCATCACCTTCAACGCCCAGGACCGCTACCTCGATCCCGACCAGGTCATTTATTCGCGCGTCTCGCTCGCCCAGGCCAAGTCCCTCAAGCTCGGTTTGGCGGTGTCCTGGCGGCAATGGTCGGAGCTGCTGGAGGACGTGGAACTCAATCGCAAAGTCGTCCTGCGCGCCTCGGCCCGGGTGGAGAAGTTTCCCGACCGCTTCGAGATGATCCACGCCTGGATTCCGGGCACGGAGCCGGATAAAAAAGGGGTGATCTTCACCTCGCACTTGTACGAGGGCTACCTCAAGCGCGGGGCCAACGATTCGATGGGCGGCGTCGCCATCCAGCTCGAGATCCTTCGGGCCTTGCACCGGTTGATTGGAACGGGAGCCTTGCCCCAGCCGCGCCGCACCCTCCACTTCCTCTGGCCTAATGAGATTTCGGGCACCAACGAGTTCATCAAGCACAACCCGGGCCTGGTCGAGAAGCTGTCCGTCAACATCAACATGGACATGGTCAGCGAAGCCCTGCGCAAGAACAATTCCTGGCTGACGCTCAGCGAATGCCCCGGGCACCTGCCCTCCTTCTACGACGGCCTGGCTGCCTCGGTGATGAATTATGTCTGGCGGACCAACGACATCGTCTATCTCAACGACGGGCCGCGCGGTCGCTACCGCGGCCAAAACTTTCCCGTCCCCATGTGGGAGAAGAACGGCTCGCGCGACGCGTTCCGCTTCTACATCCACAAAGCCACCGGGGGAAGCGATCACGTCTGCTTCGTCGTTCCGGCGGTCGCCGTGCCCGCGGTGGAATTCTTCGCCTGGCCGGACCAGTGGTACCACGCCGACACGGACACTCCGGACAAGGCCGACCCGACCGAGATGAAACGGGTGGCCTTTATCGGCGCCGCTACGGGGTGGGTCGCGGCCGCACTGGACGACGCCTGGGCGGCGGACCTGGCCGATGCCGCCTCAGCCTTCGGCTACCGGCGCGTCGCCGAGCGCGACCTGCCGCGGGCTTTCGCCAAGCTGGACCTGGCCGAGGCCGGAAGCTTGGCCGCCGAAACGGCCAAGGCTCTGAACCTTGTCCGCTTCGCCGCCAAGCGCGAGATGGGAGCCATCGGCTCGATCGACGGAATCTCCACCGGATCCGCCGCGGCAAAAGCCGCCGTGGCCGCCAGGCTGAAGCAGTGGGAGCTCTACTCGGCCGCGTTGAAAAACCAGGTCCTGGGCTACGCGGCCATCCGGGCCATGGCGCTCGGAAAGCCCGCGCCGTCCGCGCCCAAGGCCGCTTCCGAGAAGGACGCCCTCAAGATCCCGGCGATATCCCCCGCGGTCAAGGGCAAAGAGCTGACGCTGTCCCGATTCGAGCCGTACCAGAAATACCTGACGGACCACCCGGACGCCGCCAAGACTGTCCAAGGGATGGGGCGGGCGGCCCCGATGCTTCTCAACTTCGTCAACGGGCGGAATACCGTGGCGGAAATCGCAGCCGATGCGTCCGCCGAGCTGGACGCCGATATTTCGCTCGACAAGGCCTTGGCGTATCTCAACCTCCTGGCCGAGACGGGGTATATCGTCTTCGAGCGGTAATCCGCGGGGATCTTCGTTTTGTCTTTTGCCCAACGCTGCGGATCACGCGCGGCCGCAAGCCATCGCGTACATCCGGCTTATTAAGCATTTTCTATTGGGACCCAAATCTCAATCACATCAGGGATCTTCTTGTGATCGGTCACGTTGCAATATTTCTCAAAGTCCACAGGCATCGCAACCCGTAGGCCGTTGTTTGGGATGAAATCTTGATACAGATAGAGGATTGCATCATCAATCCCAATTGCGCCACCAACGGCTCTGCGCACGGCATACGTGCATTCGGGCAGTGTCTTGGAGACCATCCTGATCGGGATATCCGTGTCGGGTTCCTTGAGGAGACAGGCCATGTAACTCCATTCCA
>JAFGEN010000004.1 GCA_016931595.1 Candidatus Aminicenantota bacterium
CCACCGTCCGTTTTACACTTGTCGAAGATATCCATTACGCTCTCCTTCAAAGGTCCTATATTTAAGCACAGTCGGGGGGTTATTTCAAACTCACTCCCGCGATCGATCTCATCGCGGCCGGACCATGTTCTCCGGTGTCAACATCTCCTCGAGGACATGCTTCGGCAGTAGCTCCTTCTCCAAAACCAGGGCATAGACGCTTCGCCCGGAGGACACGGCCTCTTCGGCCAGGGCCGAACAAGTTTCGTAGCCGAGAACAGGGACCAGGGCCGTAACCAGGGCCAGGCTCCGCTCGACCGACTTGCGGCATTGATCTTCGTCGGCCAGGATGCCGTCGATGCACCGGATCCGGAGGGTGTCCATCCCGTTTTTCAGCATCTCAATGGACTCGAAAATGCTCTGGGCGATCACCGGCTCGAACACATTGAGCTGGAGCTGGCCGGCCTCGGCCCCGAGAGTGACCGACAGGTCGTTGCCGATGACCTTGAAAGCGATCTGGTTGACGACCTCGGGAATGACCGGGTTGACCTTGCCCGGCATGATCGAGGAGCCGGGCTGCCGCTTGGGAAGAATGATTTCGTGGAGCCCCGCCCGCGGCCCGGAGCCCAGGAGGCGGAGGTCGTTGCAAATCTTGGACAGCTTGACGGCCAGGCGCTTCACGGCCGAGGAGAACATGATGAACGCGCCCGTATCCTGGGTGGCTTCGACCAGGTCCGGGGCCAGGCGGAGGTCGATCCCGGTGATTTCCCGGAGATGGGAAACGGCCAGGCCGGCGTAATCCGCCGGGGCGCAGATTCCCGTCCCGATGGCCGTTCCGCCCAGATGGACTTCCCGGAAAAGGGCCGCGTTCTGCTCGAGCCGTTCGATTTCCTCCTCCAGGGTGGCGGCGAAGGCTTCGAACTCCTGGCCGAGGGTCATCGGGACGGCGTCCTGAAGCTGCGTCCGGCCGATCTTGATGACCGTCCGGAATTCCCGGCCCTTCTCCCGGAATGAAGCCACGAGTTTTCTCAGGACGGAGATGAGTTTTTGGGAGCTCGTGATGAAGGCCAGGCGGAGGGCCGTGGGATAGACATCGTTGGTCGACTGGGACAGGTTGACGTGGTCGTTCGGATGGCAGCCGGCGTAATCCCCGCGCTCCCGGCCGAGGATCTCCAGAGCCCGGTTGGCGATGACCTCGTTGGCATTCATGTTGGTCGAAGTCCCCGCCCCGCCCTGGATCATGTCGACGACGAAGTGGATGTGCATTCGGCCGTCGATGATCTCGCCGCAGGCTTTTTCAATCGCCGCGGCGATGTCTTCGGGAAGGAGCCCCAGGCCGCGATTGGCCCGGGCGGCGGCCATCTTGACCTGAGCCAGGGCGACGATCAAGTCCGGAAAACGGCTGATCGAAATGCCGGTGATGGGGAAGTTCTCCGTCGCCCGGAGGGTTTGGATGCCGTAGTAGAACTCGGCCGGGACCTCGCGTTCGCCCAGGAGGTCGTGCTCCCGGCGGGTCCGGCCGGAGATATACTGGGCCGCGGCATTGACGACCTGGTTGGTCGTCTGGCGCATTCGACGGGAGATGACCCGGGCCGTCCGGGAGAGGATCTTGCAAACCAGGGGCGCCTGCTCCGCCAGGAGCTCGTTGACCGCGGTTCGGGAGAGAAGATAAGCGACCGTCGGCTCTTCGGCCCGGGCGGACGTGGAATGGGGATAGTCGTCCATCAACGCCCCTTCCCCGAGAAAATCGAACCGGCGGAAGCGGGCCAGCTCCTTTTCCTCGCCCAGCGGCGATTTTTTAAACAGGACGACAGACCCCTGCTCGATCAGGAACAGGCTTTCGCGGGGCTGATTTTCCTCGAACAGGACCTGGTCTCTGCCGTACTGGACGGCCTTGAGCTTGGCCGCAACGGCTTCCCGCTCCGGTTGGGTCAATCCCTCAAACAGCTCGATCGTCCGGAGAAACGCGTCCATCACGACCTCCTCTTTTTTCCGCCCCGGAACTCAGCCCAGCCCGATATCCAGGACCATCATCAAGGCGAATCCCGCCATCGTCCCGATCGTGGCCACGTCCGGATGACCTCCGACCTGCGACTCGGGAATGACTTCCTCCACAACCACATAGACCATCGCCCCGGCGGCAAAGGCCAGGGCCCAGGGAAGAAGCGCCGCGACCTGGGTGACGGCCAGGGCTCCGGCCACCCCGGCCAGAGGCTCCATGAGCCCGGAAAACTGGCCCCAGAAAAAGCTTTTCATCCGGGACATTCCCTCGCGGCGGAGAGGGACGGACACGGCCATCCCCTCGGGGAAATTCTGGAGGCACATCCCGATCGTCAAAGCAACCGCCGCTCCCAGCGTCGTCGTCCCTCCGCCGACCGCCGCCGCCCCGAAGATGACGCCGACGGCCAGGCCTTCGGGAATGTTATGCATGGTGATGGCCAGGACCAGGAGAACCGTCCGCTGCCAATGGGTCTTGATCCCCTCGGCTTTTTCGAATCCGGCGTGAAGATGGGGCAGCAAGAAATCGACGATCCGAAGGAACAAGCCTCCGGCCAGAAATCCCACGGCGGCCGGCAGCCAGGGAGCCAGGCCCCGTTCCCGGGATAGTTCGATCGCGGGAGCGAGCAGCGACCAGAAGCTGGCCGCGATCATGACCCCGGCGGCAAAGCCCAACAGTCCGTCCAGGAGCCGCTGATCGACTTTCTTGAAAAGAAAGACGAGGGACGAGCCGAGGGCCGTCGCCCCCCAGGTCAGGATCGTCGCCAGGAGAGCCTGGAGGACCGGAGAAAGGCCGCTGAACCAATCGATCATGGGAAGTCAGTTTAGCAAAGCCGGGCCGCGGAGAAAAGGATTATCCAAAGACGGCGGGGGCGGAGGCGGGCCGCGCTCAAAGCCGGACGAGGAAGCGGCAATCGGGAGCGCCGCGCTTGATCGTCCGGACGACCTCGACCCGGACCGGCCGGCCGGCCACAGTCTCGAAGACTTCCTGGACCCAACCGGCCGAACAGAGACAATATGTCTCCGGAAGCCTGTCCGGGCCGGACTCGACCAACTCGCAATAACAGCGGGGATAGCCCCAATGGACGACGTTTCCTTCGACCCGGCAGAGGTCCTTCCCGACCCGGGGGCCAAGGGCAGCGACGAATCCTTGGACATCGCCTTTGAATTTGGCCGCCGTCTTGAGAATTCCGCTGCGGCCCGCGCAGGCCCGGCCGCAGGCGTTCATCAGCCGGCCGCGGGTGTCGGGATCGACGATTTTTTCCATGTTCCGCATCATGTCCAGGACCCAGGCTTCCTTGAAATGATC
>JAFGEN010000319.1 GCA_016931595.1 Candidatus Aminicenantota bacterium
AAATGAAGGAAAAGAGGAGGAGCTCGTCATGAACAAAATCCGCGTTCTGTTCGTTTGTGTCCACAACAGCGCCCGCAGCCAGATGGCCGAGGCCTTTCTCACCGCCCTCGGCGGGGACCGCTTCGAAGCCCGGAGCGCCGGCCTGGAACCGGGCGTCCTTCTTCCCGAGGCCGTCGAAGTCATGAAGGAAGCCGGGATCGACATCTCCGGAAACCAGACGAAGAGCGTCTTCGATTTTTTCCGGCGGAGCGAGCTCTTCGCCTACGTGATCACCGTTTGCGATACCGAGGCGGCCGAGCGCTGCCCTATTTTCCCCGGAGTGACCCAGCGGCTTCACTGGAGCTTCCCCGACCCGGCGGCGATCGCCGGAACGCGGGAGGAGCGCCTGGCCGGAACAAGAAAAATCCGCGATCTGATCAAGACCGGAGTCGAGGATTTCATCCGGACGGCCTAACCGGGTCGGGTCGACCGGGACGGGTTGAACCGGACGCCCGATTCGAGTAGGGTAATACCGGATCGACTTCAACGGGAGGGACACATGCCTAAAAAAATCGGACGCCGCGAGTTCATCAAATCGGGAGCCGCTCTCGGAGCTTCGGTCGTGGTCGGGGGAAAGCTCCTGGCCAAGATTCCGGGCGGCCGCGCAGCCGCGCCGGCGGCAGGTCCGGCGGCGGTGAACGTCGTATCCGGAACCGACTGGGCGGCCATGACAGCCAAGGCCGTCGAGCTGGCCGGAGGGATGTCCGCCTTCGTGGCCAAGGGAGCCAAGGTCGCCCTCCTGCCCAATGTTCAGAGCAAGCATCCCGGGACCTTCACCAAGCCCGACATCCTTCGAACGGTCATCCGCCTGTGCAAGCAGGCCGGGGCCGCCGAAGTCGCCTGCCTGAGCTATCTCGGCCAGGCCAACTGGGACGGGACCGGCCTAGCCCAAGTCATCCAGGAGGAAGGCGCCGTTCTCCGGCTCATCCCCCGCGAAGACGAGCACTGGAAGCCGGTGGCCATTCCCGGCGCCGCGGCCCTGGCCGAGGCCCGGCTGATGAAGGCCCTGGATGGATACGGCCTCTGGATCAACATGCCCATCACCAAGGATCATGCCGGGAACAAGTTCACCGGGACGATGAAGAACCTGATGGGGATCAACCAACCGACGGTCAACCGGGCCCAGTTTCACAAGCCCAACTGGAAGACCGACCCCAACGACATCGCCCATCTGGAGAAATGCATCGTCGACCTCAACTTCGCGGCCAAGCCGGCCCTCAACATCGTCGACGCCACCGAGATCATCAAAACCAACGGACCGATGGGGCCGGGCGAGCTGATCAAGCCGGGGAAAATCGTGGCCGGCGTCGACCGGGTGGCGGTCGATTCCTATTGCGCCACCCTTCTCGGATTCAAGGGCGA
Source organism: Candidatus Aminicenantota bacterium (assembly GCA_016931595.1). GTDB lineage: Bacteria > Acidobacteriota > Aminicenantia > Aminicenantales > UBA4085 > JAAZPG01. The sequence goes on from JAFGEN010000319.1 coordinate 1,402, forward strand.
GGAGATCGTGGCCATTCGGCACGCCGCCGAGCGGAAGCTGGGTGAAATCGACCTTCAAAAAGCCGGGGTCCGCGAGGTCGCGGTCTGACGAACGGACCGATGAGATGGCCCTTCGCCGGAGCGCTTCTTTTCGCGGTCCTGGCCGGATGGTGTTTAGCCGGCCAGGCCGACCTGTCCATTTTCGTACCCGCTCCTGAAGAAGCTCCCGGCTGGACCGCGAAGGGAGAAGCCCAGCGCTTTTCCGGAGACGACCTGTACATCTACATCAACGGCGGAGCCGAAATCTTCAACGAGTACGGATTCCGCCGGGTTCTGGCCCAGGATTTCGCCCACAAGGACGGCCGGGGAGTCACCCTGGAAATCTTCGAAATGTCGGATGCCGCCGCGGCCTTCGGCATCTATTCCTTCCAAACGAGCGGCAAGGGCCGGCCGGCCGGATTGGGAACCGACGGAGAGGTCGAGGAGTACTACCTCCGGTTCTGGAAAGGGCCGTACCTTGTCGTCGCGACCGGGTTCGACCCGGCCGGCGAAGGCCGGAAAAATCTCCTGGAAGGTGTCCTCGTCGTCGCCCGGGCCACGGACCTCCGAATGAAGGAGTCGGCCGGGAGGCCGGCGTTCTGCCGGGAACTGCCCGCCGAATGGACCGGGCCCGGGTTCAAATACTTGCGGGGCGTGCTGGGACTCAACAATGTCCACCCTTTTTTCCCGGGCGATGTGTTCGGATTCCGAGAAGCGGCCGCCGCCCCCCTGGAGAACGGCTGGTTGTTTGTCTTCGGATACCCCGGACCGGAGGAGGCGGGCGCACGGCTGGCCGCGGTTCGAGAAGCAATGGCCGGAGACGCGGCGTACCGGTCCGTCGGCCGGCTCCTTGAAGGCCGATTCCAAGCCGCTGATTCCAAAGAAAATCAAATCATCGCTCGGACGATCGGGAACAAAATCGGCCTGGTTTTTTCTCCCCGTGCGGTCGAGATCGCCGATCGGCTATTTTCAAAAATCCGCTGAAAAGAAGCTTTGACCGCGGTTTGGATAAGGATTAAAATGGGTTTTAGTCGACATCAAGCGGAGAGGATCATGCGCAACGGGACAATGAGAACGGCGGCGGGCCTTGCACTCCTTGGGGCTTTGGTTCTTTTTTCGGCCGACCAGGCGGGGCCGCGGGCCAGGCTTGCCCCGGTGAATCCCGCCTACCTTCAGGCCTTGGAATCGCCGGATCTCCCTCTCCCCTCCCCCCAGGACCTGACCCCCCTCCGCAACACGCCGCGGCTTATCGACGAAACGCTCCCGCCGGCCTACGACCTGCGACAGTTTTTCCGGGTCAGCCCCGTCCGCAGCCAGGATCCGTACGTCAACTGTCCTTTTTTCGGCATCTACGGCTCACTCGAATCGACCCTGAAGCCGCTCGAAACCCTCGATTTTTCCGAGCACCACCTGGACGAAAGCTCCGAGGCCAGCAGCATCCTGGAAGCAAACATCGGGGCTCTGGCCCGCTGGGCCGACCCCGTCCTGGAGGAGGACGCGCCATGGCCGTCGGCCCCTCTCGCCGTCGCCGCCCTCGACCCGGCCAAGCACGTCCAGAACATCACGTTCCTCCCTCCCCGAGCCGACGCCCAGGACAACGACCGGATCAAGCGGGCGATCATCGATTCCGGGGCGGTTTACGCCGAGATGCGATTCCTTCCCGACCTTATGAATCAGACCTATTCCTCTTATTACAACACGACCGCAGAGAGCGGGCTCCATGCCGTGGCCATTATCGGCTGGGACGATCAATTCGCCAGGACCAAATTTTCGCCCTTCGCTCCGGGCGACGGCGCTTTTCTTTGCAAAAACAGCCGGGGAACGAATTTCGGAAACGCCGGTTATTTCCATGTCTCGTATTATGATGCGTTTTTCGCCCGCTTCTCCCTCCCGGCGGTCTTTTTCGCCGAGCCGGCGGCCGGCCTGACCCGCAATTACCAGCATGACTTGGTCGGCTGCACGGCCCGCCTGGGCTTCGATTCCGAGACCGGCTGGTTCGCCTCCCAGTTCGTCTCCGTCTCAACCGATCCCCTCGATGCCGTCGCGTTATACTCCTACAGCCATGAGGCTTCCTACGAAATTTTCGTTTATAAAAACGCGACGCCCGGCCTTCCGCGAAGCGGGGCCCAGGCCGTTCGATTCGAGGGGACCCTGAAGGAGGCCGGCTATAAAACCCTCCGCCTCCCCGCCTCCCTGCCGATGGCCGTCAATGAAGTCTTCAGCGTGGTCGTCAGGCTGACCAGCCCTGGAAACAATTATCCCATTCCAGTCGAGCATCCCGTCGAGGGATTCCAGGCCGTCTTCCAGGCCGCCCCTGGGGAAAGTTTCATCAGCAGCGACGGCGCCGATTGGAGCGACCTGGCGATGTATGAAGGGACCGTCTACGCCCGATCGAACGTCTGCCTCAAGGCCTTTGCCGGCTTCGTCCCGGTCCATCCGCCCGCCTACCTGCGGGTCGACCGCCTGGTCAATAACCTCGTCTTTTACAAGGAATACATCGACCGGCTGACCTGGCTTCCCAATCCCAACAACACCGGGAACATTGTCGCCTACCGGATCTACCGCAAAACCAAGGGAGAGGCAAACAGCTCCTATGAATTCCTGGCTGAAACGGGGACAACCACGCTCATGTATCATGTCCGGGGCCTGCAAAAAGACGACGCTTTCGCCTACCGGGTGACGGCCGTCACCGACACGGGCCGAGAAGGCGATCCCGCCGAAGTGACCGGTTGAAGGGCGGCTGATGAAAAAAGCCGCCCTCATTGCCGCCGTCCTTCTGGTCTCAGCCGGTCTCTCTCCGGCCCAGACCTGGGAGGTGGGGATATCGGGCGGATACCGGACGATCAAGGACGAAGCGCTCCGGACGGCCTACGGAAACGGCCTCGTCTTCACCCCCTATCTCAGCCTGGAAATCTCGAAAGCGCTCCGCGTCGGGGCCGAGTACGAGTTCGGCTATGTCAAGGACGCGGCCATCGGGATCTTCCAGGACCGGTCGACGCTCGATGTGGCCGGGGGGCACGTGTTTCTTCAATACGGAGAGCGCAAGGGCCGCCTTCTGCCTTTCCTCAAAGTGGGGGTCGGGCTCTTCTTCTACCGGTTCGACGTGGCCATCCCCGGGCTTTCGGGATTGAACATTTCCGACAACGACATCTCGTTCTATTTCGGGGCCGGATTGCGTTATTCCCTGGCCAAGCGCATTTTCGCCACGGCCGAGCTCAAGTACGCCGCCCTCTGGGTCGATCCGTTCGACGACCTGGTCGACCTGGGCGGGATTCGGGCCCTGCTGGGAATCGCTTTCGGAATCTGACCCGATTTCTCTTGAGCGCCAATAAAACCATCAAAAAGATCCTGGCCGATTCTCTGGGGCTGTCAGGGGAGAAGCCCGGCCCTGGGTCCAATTTCGAGGATCTTTGCGGGGCTCTCCCGGCCGCAGCGGCCGAGGAGCTTGAGAAAACGCTTCTCGAAATGGACGTCGTCGATGAGGACGCCTGGTCATGAACCATGTCCTCATCGACTCTTGCGCCTATGCGCCCTTCGTCGCGGGCGATCGCGCGGTGCTGTCCGCACTTTCACGAGCCCGGACCGTCTTCCTCTCCGTCTTCGTTCTGGGCGAGCTTGAAGCGGGATTTAGGTCAGGATCCCATGAAGCACAGAATTAGCGGATTCTTGCCGCCTTCCAGGAAAAACCATCGGTGGAGCTGCTGCCGGCCGGAGAGGATACCGCTGACTTCAATGCTCGAATCTGGTCGACGCTCCGAAAGGCCGGTCGGCCGATTCCCACAAACGATGTCTGGATCGCCGCCCAGGCCATGGAGACGGGCTCGGTCCTGGTCACGTTCGGAGCCCATTTCGCCCAGGTCCCAGGCTTGCGGGTTTGGGAAGGATAAGGAATTGCGATATTCTCCGGGTTTCGGCCGGATCAGAGAAACACGGCCGAGCGGGGCGGAACATCCCGCTCCCCGACGCGGCGCGCGGCATCCGAAAGATTGACTGCCAGCCGGATATTCCCGGCCGGGCCGCCCTCGGAGCGAATCACATACAGATCGTCCTCCAGAACGCCGTCCACCGCGATTCTCCCGCCCTGGAGGGAAACGGCTTCCTCAAACAGCGCCTTGCCTTCCGGGGGGACGAGCTCCAGGTCGTCTGAGTCGATCAGCATGGCGTCCAGGACGCCGGATACCCGGGCATAAAGGGCTCGTTCATTCGGGGTCAGGTCAATGTCCCGGTCCCGAAGCAGGAGACAATCCGGGTCGTTCAGCCGGAAGCGCCGATGCATAAACCAGCGGAGGATCGGATTCTAGTTCGGATGAATCAGCCGCTTTGCCCGAAAACACCCTGTTTCCGGTCTGGAGGAGGCGGAGAACGGGGGCAGACATGCCGTCGGAAATCATTTTGTCGAACACAAACTGATCCCTTCGGATCGCGATCCCAGATATGACACGGAGCGCCGTTTGCCTGAATGAACCGGAAATTCGGTTCCCCTATTTGCACCCCACCGTCTTGATGGAGTCTTCGCCCTTAAGAGCCCGGCCGGATTGGGTTTTGCCCTTGAGGAAGGCCTTTGTATCACCGCAGGCGATTCCGGTCTCCTGGGTTCCGAAGTGGAGCACCATGTCCAATCGACCGTCGCCGTTGACGTCCTCAAGGGCGTAATGTGAGGCCGCAGCTTCGCTACCCGTCTTGCCGAAGGTCACCGTGGCAGGAGCGACTACACCGGCGTCAAACGCGTCGGTGGTCAGGATGGCCACCGGGATCTTGCCGTTGCTCTTGGGATTGACGCTGTTTGGGAAGCTGACGGGTTGAATATCCACGCTGACCGTGATGAACGGAGGGGCGAATTTCTGGATTCGGCCGACAAGGTCGGTAATGAATACATTTCCCATCGTGTCGACCCCGACTCCGATCGGAGACCAGATTAATCCGTTGCCATTCTCCTCCGGGGTAGCGGCGTTCGGAGCGATTCGCTGGATGAGGTCCCCATCCGAATTGTATATGTATACGCCCATTTCGGGTCCCCGAACGGAGCAAGCATACAGGTTGTCGTCGGCATCGATAGCCAGACTCGTGACAGAGTCAAGCGACCATTCTTTTTGAAAAACGTAGCTGGAGTTGAACTTCTTGATCCGGCTGGGATAAGGGGAGCCAATTGCGCCTTCGCCCCAAACAGCCACATAAATATCGCCCTTGCTATTGACGGCGACATCCGTGGAATACCAGAAATTATAGGGATCGGAATCATCGATCGAATTGTTTCCGAACCCATTGACATAAGAGAAATCCGGATCGAATTTCTTTATTTGAGCGTTGGGCATTCTCGCGACGATGTAGAAATATCCATCGTGGTCGATGTCGATACCTGACGGAATGGAAAACGCATATGGATAGTCAGCCCAATTCGGATCTACATACTCGGCCAAAAAACCACCCTGGTTGTTGAATTTTTGGACGCGGTAATAGCTGCCGCCAGGCCCGCCTTCGGTAATCCAGACGTTATCATCGCGGTCGATCGCAATCCCCCCGCCCGTCCATTGCCCAAAAATGAACTGGCCGTTCTCCGTCCCATAGGATCCCCAAGCTAGAACAAACCTGCCGTCTTTGTCGAATTTGATGATCCTGCAATTCCCCGAGTCAACCACGTAGAGGTTTTGCTGGGAGTCAAAGGCCATGTTGTAACCGTAACAGTCATGGTCCCATACGGGAAAAGGCGGGAGGCCATTCCACGTCCAAATCCACGAAAACGGTTCTTGGGCTTGGCTCTGAGCCGGCAGGATCAATACCACGCAAGAGGCCAATAAACAAAGAAACGCCAGTTTTCCAAAGTCCTTCTTCATCGGATTCCTCCTTTATTTCAAATCCTGGGCGGGAGCTAAAAAAGCCCCGCCCTTACCACTAGCGCCCTCCGAAGCGTTTGGATTTGCTTTGTCGGCTGGAAATCACCTCCCTACCCGCTATGTTATTGGGGGACTTTTGCCTCACAGAAGTTGAACGTTATTTTCATTAAACACACCCACACACCCGCCCATAATACAAAAAAGAATAAACAACCCCAGAGCCAAAGAAACAACTTGCCTTCCACCGTCCTGCTAAAGATTTCTATCTGCCAAGTTAAATAGCTTTTTTTAAAAGTTATGTCAAGCCTCTACTCCCCGCTCAAAACAACTTCAGAGAGCGGCAATTGAGTTGAGTTGATTTGAAAGGTCGATTTATTTATAGGGTTTTCCGTTTATCAGAAGCCCCAACGACATTGCCTGTCTCGCTATACAATTTCGTCTTTCCCTCCGAGATGAAGATTAGGGAGCGCGCGAGGCCTATCAAGTCCATGTGAAGACGGTCCGTTATGGCTCAGCGAATGCCATTGACTCCGAATCAGCCGAAAATCGGCCGGAATTTCCCTCTTGGAGAACACATTACGGAAAATAATCAACCGGGGGGTCGGCGATCAATGGAAGTTCCAGAAGCTCGCTTGCCGGCGGCGGGCGCTCGACCGTAAACGATATCTTGAGATGATCGATGATCCGGTCTATAACGGATGCACTGCATCAAGAAGGCCATGACCGTCATCCGCCCCCCGCACTTAGGGCATTTTAGAGGGTCGACCTCATCCACCTTGCGAATCAGGGCGACGCTTCGTCTGTCCTCCATGAGCTTTGCGAATCAGGGC
>JAFGEN010000058.1 GCA_016931595.1 Candidatus Aminicenantota bacterium
CCCAAGACGCCGGCCAAGTACGGCATCCGCGGCATCCCGACCATCCTGCTGTTCAAGGGCGGCGAGCTGAAGGAAACCCTGGTCGGCGCGGTCTCCAAGGACAAGATCGTCGCCGCGGTCAACAAGCACATCTCATAATTCGGGGCCAAATAATTCGGGGCCAGGTTACTCAACTCCCGAATTCGCCGCCGCAGTGCCTAATCCCATTGTTTGCTGAAACGAGGTCAGTCATGAATGTTCATCCCCGTTCCGACGTGGTCATTATCGGGGCCGGGCCGGCCGGCCTGTCGGCGGCCATTTACACCGGCCGAGCCCGCCTCTCGACTGTCGTCCTGGAAAAATGCCTCCCCGGCGGTCAAATCCTGATCACCGATTGGATCGAAAATTACCCCGGGTTTCCGGACGGCGTTTCGCCGCTCGTCCTGATGGAGGGATTCCAGAAGCAGGCCGTCCATTTCGGGGCCGAGATCGTCACCGACGAAGCGCGGGAAATCGTCCCGGACCCCGAGTCGGGCGATCCGAAGGGTTGGATCGTCCGCGGGGAGAAGGGCGAGTACCCGGCCAAAGCGGTCATTATCGCCGCCGGAGCCCAGTACCGGCGCCTCGGGCTGCCCGAGGAGAGCCGGCTCATCGGCCGCGGCGTTTCCTATTGCGCCACCTGCGACGGGGCCTTCTTCAAGGAACGGCCGATCGCCGTCGTCGGCGGTGGCGACACGGCCCTGATGGAAGCCGTCTATCTGACGAAATTCGCCGACCGGGTCCACCTCGTCCACCGCCGGGACAAGCTTCGGGGGGCTAAGATCCTCCAGGAGCGCATTTTCGGAAACCCGAAGATCATGGTCGAGTGGAATTCCGTCGTGGCCAAGATCCTGGGCGGGGACAACGTCGAGGGAATCGTCCTGCGGAACACGGTCGACGGCTCGATGCGCGAAGTCAAGGTGGACGGGGTGTTTGTCTCGATCGGAATGGACCCCCAGAGCGAGTTCGTCAAGCGGCTGCTTTCGGTCAACGAATGGAACGAGATTTGCGTGGATGAACGGATGGCCACGGCCAAGCCGGGGATTTATGCCGCCGGCGACGTCGTCGACGCCGCGCCGCATCAAGTCGCCACGGCCGTCGGGACCGGCGTTACCGCCGCCTTGAGCGCCGGCGAGTACCTGTCGAAATACGAGTAATTCGATAATTCGAATAATTCGGGGCCAGGTTACTCAACTCCCGAATTCAAGATCGGGAGTTGAGTAACCTGGCCCCGAATTCATGCGGTTATTTGATAATCGCGTCGAAGGATTATAATAGAGGGCGGAGGCCGGGATGAGCATTACTGTAAGGGAGCTCGCGGATAAACTCGGGCTGAGTTTCGAAGGGGATGGCTCCATCGAAGTCACGGGCGTTTCCAGCCTGGATAAAGCCGTTCGGGGAGAGCTGGTGTTTTTCGTCCAGGCCAAACTCCGCCCTCTTCTCGAGGGAACGAAGGCAACCGCCGGCATTCTGCCGGCCGGCGAATCGCTCGACCGCATTCCTCTCAAAGCCGTTCTCCGGGCGGAAAATCCCCATCTGGCCTTCATCCGGGCGATTTCCCTCATCATACCCGAGCAGTTGCAGGCTCCCGGAGTTCATCCGAGCGCGTTCGTCTCGCCCTCCGCCCGCCTGTCCGAAGGGGTTTCCATCGGGGCGATGTGCTCGGTCGGTGACAATGTCGAAATCGGTGCTCGGACGGTCGTTCATCCGCTCGTGTCGATTTATGATGGGGTGCGGGTCGGCGCGGATTGCCGGATCCATTCCCACGTCTCCTTGCGCGAAGGCGTCCGCCTCGGCGACCGGGTCATTCTTCATAACGGCGTCCAGATCGGCGGAGACGGCTTCGGCTACCTGAAAAGTCCGGACGGGACTCATATTAAAATCCCCCAAGTCGGAACAGTCGTCATCGAGGACGACGTCGAAATCGGGGCCAATTCGGCGGTCGACCGGGCCGCCCTGGGAACGACGATCGTCCGCCGCGGAACGAAAATCGACAACCTCGTCACAGTCGCCCACAATGTCGATGTGGGGGAAAACGCGATCCTCGTCGCCCAGGTCGGGATCGGGGGAAGCTCGAAAATCGGCCGCGGGGCCATTTTAAGCGGGCAAGTCGGCGTCCCCGATCATATCGACATCGGCGACGGCGCGATCATCGCGGCCAAGAGCGGCATCACGAAGAATGTTCCGGCCGGCGAAGTGGTTTCCGGCTCTCCCCATCTTTCGATCCGCGACTGGCGAAAATTCTGGGCCGTCGCCCCCGAGCTTTACGGTCTGCTCAAGGAATTCAAGAAGCTTAAAGCCCGGGTTGAAGAGCTCGAAGCGGAGCGGCGAAAGAAATCATAGTCCGGAAGGGCTTTCTTTTTTCTGTTTTATTCTGAGAAAAACCCTCGGGTTCCGCGTCCCTATCAACGAGGGGAAAATCAATGCCCAGAATGAAACGCATCGTCATTCCCGGAATTCCGTTTCATATTACCAACCGCGGAAACCGACGCCAGCAGATTTTTTTCAATGATGAGCATAAAAAGACCTACCTTGAACTTCTGCGGCGGTTTGCGGAACGCTTTGGATTGAAGATCTGGGCCTATTGCCTGATGTTCAATCACATTCATTTGATCGCATTGCTGCTGCAGCTGGACAGCATGCACTTGACGATCAGGGAGACCCACAAGAAATATACCAATTTCATCAACCTGGAGAAGGATTGGAAAGGCTCGCTTTGGCAGGGGCGATATGATTCGTTTCCGCTCGAAGAAGCTCATCTTTACCAAGCATTTCGATACGTGGAGAACAACCCGGTCAGGGCCGGGATCGTGAAATATGCCGAGGAATACCGCTGGTCGAGCGCCCGCGCCCACGTCTTCAATACGCCCGACCCGGTGCTTTCGGAGAGCCCGTTCAAGAGTCAAATCAAAGATTGGAGGGCCTACCTTCGGAAGCGGGAAAACGAGGCCGAATTGCAAGAGATTCGGGACCGAATCAGGACCGGGAGGCCGTTCGGAAGCGAAGAGTTCATCGACCGGTTGGAAAAAACCCTTGACCGGGAGATTAGGCCCAGGAAACCCGGGCCAAAATTGAATTCGGGAGTTGAGTAACCTGGCCCCGAATTATTTCGAATTATCCGAATTATTCGACTTTTCCCTCGAGCCCGAGCCGGGCATCCCGGCGTTCGTTGATCACCGCGGCCAGCTCGGCTCCCCACAGCATGATGACCAG
>JAFGEN010000059.1 GCA_016931595.1 Candidatus Aminicenantota bacterium
ACCCCGACGTCCTCACCTTCTCAGACTTCCAGAAGAAATATATCCGGGTTCGAAAAAACGGGGCTCGAATCGAAATCGTTTTCAATGCCGCGTCCCTGGAGGTCGGGAATTTCACATCCTATCTCCGCGGCACACTCCTAAGCTTGACGAGCGAGAGCATGGCGACGGCGGCCAGGATGACCGCTCCGCCGGCCAACGTCTGCCCCGCCGGCCGCTCACCGAGCAGTAGAAATGCGAAAAAGACACCGTAAACCGGCTCCAGGGCGCTGATGATGCTGGCCGTCTGGGCAGAAAGATGCCGCATCCCGGCGATAAACAGCGTATGGGCGCCGGCCGTGCAGACGATTCCCAGCCCGGCTAAAAGCAGGAGATCCCGGCCGTCGAGTGAAACCGGAGGAAGGAGAATGGCCGCCGGGAGGAGAAACAGGGCGGCGAATGCGTCCTGGTAGAAGGCCACGACCGGGCTCGAGTACCGGAACGACAGCTTCCGGTTGAGAATGCTGAGGAGGGCGAACGTCGCACCGGCTCCCAGGCCGAGGAGGACACCGCGGAAAACCCCCTCCGACCAGTCGAAGCGGGGGACGATGAGGAAGATCCCGGCTAGGCAGACAAGCGAAAGGACGATGTGGAGCCGGCTCAGCCGGGTCCGGAAAAATACAGGCTCCAGGAAGGCGGTGAAGACCGGAAAGCTCGAATAGGACAGAAGCCCGACGGCGACCGTCGAGACCCGGATCGATTCGAAGAACAGGACCCAGTGGACGGCCAGGATGGCCCCTTGCAGAAGAAACGCTCCGGCGTCGGTCCTTCTCCGAATTTTCAGGCCACCCCCGGCCAGAGGGATGATCAGGGCCAGGGCTGCGGCGGCGAAGATCACCCGGCCCAGGACGATGAGGTGAGGAGGCAGGGCCAGCCACTTGCCGAACAGCCCGGCCAGGCCGAAGAGAACCGTGGCCGCATGGACCTCAATCAGGCTTCGGGATCTGTTCAAAGCGCCCCGATTATACCAAAAAACATCTTTTCGGCGGCGGCCGTTTTGTGGTAAATTACCCTGTATCCCAAGGGGACGCAAATCCCCTTCCCGGTACACCTGAGAGATAAAATGCCCAATCCAAACTATACGGTTCTGGCCCGCAAATACCGGCCGATGGGCTTCGATGAAATGGTCGGCCAGAAAGCGGTCGTTCAGACCCTTCAGAACGGAATCCGGAGCGGACGAATCGCCCAAGCCTACCTGTTCTCGGGCACGAGGGGCGTGGGAAAAACGACCGCGGCCCGGATCCTGGCCAAGGCCCTCAACTGCGAGAAGGGACCGACGCCGACGCCGTGCGGCGTCTGTCCGTTTTGCACGGCCATCCAGGAGGACCGGCTGGTCGACGTCATCGAAATCGACGGAGCCTCCAACAACGGCATCGACAACATCCGGGACCTTCGGGAGCTTGTCCAATACAAGGCCATGCAGAGCCGGTACCGGGTGATCATCATCGACGAAGTCCATCAGGTTTCAAAACCGGCATTCAACGCCCTTCTGAAAACCCTCGAGGAACCGCCGGAAAAAACGATCTTCGTCTTCGCCACGACCGAGCTTCAGAAAGTCCCGGTGACCATCGTTTCCCGGTGCCAGTATTTCGAGTTCAAGCGCGTTTCCGTGAAAGAGATCACGGCCCACCTGGTCGATATCGCCCGGCGGGAAGGTTTGACCTTGACCGAAACAGGGTTCGGACTCCTGGCCCGCGCGGCCGATGGGAGCATTCGCGACAGCCTGACGCTTCTTGACCAGGCGGTGGCCTTTTGCGGCAAGACCGTGGACGACCAAGACCTGTCGCTCATTCTGGGTACGATCAATCGCGACTTGCTGTTTGAATTTTCCGCGGCCGTGATCGCCGGAGAGCCGGGCCGCATCTTCCCCCTTGTCGAGAAAGTCATCGATGCGGGATATGACCTCCGCACGTTTCACAAGAAACTCATTGAGCACTTCCGCGACCTTTTAATCGTCCGGACAACAGTCCGTCCCCAGGAGCTTCTCTCGATAGGGGAGGCGGACCTGGCCGTATTCCGGGCCGAGGCGGGAAAAGCGGGCGAGGAGGACCTTCTCCGGTTTCTCCAAGCCCTTCAAAGCGGCGAAGCCTCGATGAAATATTCGTCCCAGCCCCAGATCGCTTTCGAAACGCTTCTTGTCCGGATGTGCCATTTTCATAAGCTCATCGAACTGAAGGACGTAATCGCCGGGCTGGACGAGGCGTCTCCGGCCGGGAATGCCGGTCCGGTTCGTCCCGTCGCGGCCGGGGGACAGGGGGCCGGACCGTTTGGGACGCGGCGGCCGTTTTCCGGGGCCGGAACAGCGCCGTCAGCTTCCCCGAAGTCGCCCCCCGCTTCCCCGCCGGCCAAATCGAAACCGTATGAAAACGCCCCGTCGCCCCCCCGCCCGAAAGTCCGCGAGGAAGCCGGGGCCCCCTCGGGCGGCTCCGGAAAGGAGAACGCCCTGCGTTTTTCCAACGTGCGGTTGTTCCAGGACAAGCTCAAGGCCCGGGTTGTTTCGGTGGAGGAGACCAGGCCTCCGCGCCCTGAAAACGAGGAGTGAACTGAGATGAAGGGTTTCGGCGACATTCAGAAAATGCTCAAATCGGCCAAGGAGATGCAGGAACGCCTCCAGCGGGAAACGGCTGAGATGCGGATGGAAGGGTCGGCCGGCGGCGGGATGGTGACGGTCGTCATGGACGGTCAGAAAAGCGTCCTTTCCCTCAAGCTCGACCCCGAGGTCGTCGATCGCGACGATGTCGATATGCTCCAGGACCTGATCCTGGCCGCCATCCGGGATGCGGCGGCCAAGGTCGACGCGGAGCTTGCGTCCAAGCTCGGCGGCCTGGGCGCCGGCCTGAAGATCCCGGGGATGTTCTGATGGCCGAATACGCTCCGCCCCTGGCCCGCCTGATCGAGGAACTGAAGCGCATCCCCGGGGTCGGCGGCAAAAGCGCCCAGCGGATGGCCTTTCACCTCCTGGCCGGAAGGCAGGAGGACGCTGAACGGCTGGCCGAGGCGATCCGGGAGTTGAAAAAAAATCTCTTCCCATGTTCGGTCTGCAACAACATCACTCAGGCCGACCCCTGCGTCTTCTGCTCCGACCCCAACCGAAGCGACGAGAGCCTCTGCATCGTCGAGGAGCCGTTTCATATCGCGGCCATCGAGCGGTCGGGAGTTTTTCATGGACGGTACCACGTCCTTCCCGGCGCGCTGGCCCCGTTGAAAGGCGTCGGGCCGGAAGCCCTCCGGCTCGAGACTCTTGAAAAACGTTTGGCCGCGGGGAATTTCCGGGAAGTCATCATCGCCACCAATCCCACGGCCGAGGGGGAGGCGACATCCCACTTCCTTGCCAGAGCCCTTCAGGGGTATAATGTCCGGCTCACCCGGCTGGCCATGGGCCTGCCGGTCGGTTCGGACATCGATTTCGCCGACCAGGTCACGATCCGCAAGTCCCTGGAGGGGCGGACCGAGCTCAAGGATTGAATCCGCGGGTATCCGCGATATGATCGTATCAACGCCGCCGATGGCGGCCTAAAAGGAGTGTTTGATGAAGAAGACGTTCAAAACCGTCGACGGAAACACGGCGGCGACCCATGTTTCCTATGCGTATTCCGAAGTCGCGGCCATCTACCCGATCACCCCGTCCTCGACGATGGGTGAGCTGGCCGACGAATGGTCGGCCCAGGGTAAAAAGAACATCTTCGGCCAGCGGGTTGACGTGGTCGAGATGCAGTCGGAAGGTGGAGCGTCCGGTGCTGTCCACGGATCGCTTTCGGCCGGCGCCATGACCACGACCTTCACCGCTTCGCAGGGCTTGATGCTCATGCTCCCGAACATGCACAAGATCGCCGGCGAGATGCTCCCGACGGTCTTCCTGGTCTCGGCCCGGTCCCTGGCCTGCCAGGCGCTTTCAATCTTCGGGGACCACAGCGACGTCATGGCCGCCCGCAACACCGGGTTCGCCCTGACCTGCGCCGGCTCGGTCCAGGAGTCTCAGGACCTGGCCATCGTCGCCCATCTCGCGACCCTTCGGACCAGGATTCCCTTCCTCCATTTCTTCGATGGGTTCCGGACGTCCAACGTCGTCGAAAAAATCGACGTCGTCGATTACGAAACGCTGGCGTCCCTCTTCGAGCCCCAGTACATGGAGGAGTTCCGGAAATGGTCGCTCAACCCCGAGCGGCCGATGCTCAAGGTCGGCCAGCAGAACCCGGACGTCTACTTCCAGGGCCGGGAAACGGTCAATAAGTACTACCAGGAAGCCCCGGCCCTCGTTCAGCACTACATGGACAAGGTCGCCAAGGCGATCGGCCGTCAATACCATCTGTTCGATTACTTCGGGGCCCCCGACGCCGAGGACGTCATTGTCATGATGGGTTCGGGCGCGGAGACCGCCGAGGAGACGATCAATTACCTTAACGCTCGCGGAGCCAAGCTCGGCTTGGTGAAGGTCCGCCTCTATCGTCCGTTTGATGTCGAAGCCCTCAAGCGGACGCTCCCCAAGACGGTCAAACGCATCGCCGTCCTCGACCGAACCAAGGAGCCGGGTTCCATCGGAGAACCGCTGTACCTGGACGTCTTCGTCGCCCTGGCCGGCTTGAATATCAAGATCATCGGCGGCCGCTACGGCCTGTCCTCCAAGGAATTCACTCCGGCCATGGTTAAGGCCGTTTACGACCATCTTGCAGGAAAGGCCTTCCACGGTTTCACCGTCGGCATCGACGACGACGTCACCCATCTGTCCATCCCGGTCGGGCCGGTCCTGGACACCGAGCTTCCCGGGACGGTCCGCTGCAAGTTCTGGGGTTACGGGTCGGACGGCACCGTCGGGGCGAACAAGAATTCCATCAAGATCATCGCCGACAATACCGAGATGTACGGCCAGGGGTACTTCCAGTACGACTCGAAGAAATCCGGCGGGGTGACCATCTCCCACCTCCGATTCGGCAAGCAACCGATCCAGTCCCAGTATTATCTCAACACCGTCGATTTTATCGCCCTCCACAAGCCGTCCTACATCGGCCGCCTGGATATCCTCGAGGGCATCCGGGAGGGGGGAACGTTCCTGCTCAATTCCAACTGGAAGGCGTCGGAAGTCTTCGAGAACCTGACCGCCGACATGCAGAAGACGATCGTCGACAAGAAAGTCAAAGTCTACACCATCGACGCCTACAAGATCGCCGGAGAGCTCGGGCTGGGTCTCCGGATCAACTCGATCATGCAGGCCTGCTTCTTCAAATTGTCGGGGGTTCTTCCCGAGGCCGAGTCCATCGCCCTCATCAAGAAGGCGATCGAGAAAACCTACGGCCGGAAGGGCCAGGAAGTCGTCAAGATGAATTGGGACGCCGTCGACCGGGCCTCGGCGGGGTTGGAAGAGGTTCTTATCCCGGCCAAGCCAGGAAAATCCGCCCCGATGGCCAAGATCGTTCCCGACGACGCCGATGCCTTCGCCAAGGGGGTGATTGACCCGGTCACTAGGTTCAAGGGCGACCTGCTCCCCGTTTCCAAGATGCCCCTCGACGGAGCGATCCCCACGGCTACGGCCTGCCTGGAAAAGCGCGGCATCGCCGTCGAAGTCCCGGCCTGGATACCGGAACATTGTATCCAGTGCGGCCAGTGCTCGCTCGTCTGTCCCCATGCGGCGATCCGGCCGAAGCAAATCGCCCCGGCCGACCTCCAGGGCGCCCCGGCCTCGTTTAAAACGATCAAGTCCAATTCCAAGAACGACCGCGATCTCCAGTACCGAATCCAGGTCTATGTCGAGGATTGCGTCGGCTGCGAGAACTGCGTCGAAACCTGCCCGACCAAGGTCAAATCCCTGAAGATGATTCCCATCGAGGAAGCCCGGAAGGCGGGTGAAAACGAAAACCTGGCCTTTTTCGAGAAGGCGCCCTACGGGATCATGGACGGGAACAAACGGGATACGATCAAGGGGAGCCAGCTGCTCCGGCCCCTGTTCGAGTTCAGCGGCGCCTGCTCCGGCTGCGGTGAGACGCCCTACGTCAAGCTGGCCACGCAGCTTTTCGGCGACCGGATGATCATCGCCAATGCCACGGGCTGCTCCTCCATCTACGGCGGAACGTTCCCGACCTCGCCCTACTGCAAGACGGCGGAGGGGAAGGGCCCAGCCTGGGGAAACTCACTCTTCGAGGATAACGCCGAATACGGTTTCGGCATGCGGCTGGCGGTCGATGCCAACCGGAAGCTCCTGGCCGTCTCGATTGACGCGGCGTTGAGCGCGGGCACAACCCCCGCCCTGACCGACGCCCTGAACAAGATGAAGGCCTCCTGGACGGGCACGGGCGACGAGGCCAAGGCCGCCGCCGCGGCGGTTCTGGCCGCCCTTCCCGAAGGCCTTAAAAATGCCAATGGGACCAAGGCCCCCCTGGCCAAAATCGCCGAGCTCCAGGATTTCCTGGTCGAAAAGAGCGTCTGGTGCATCGGCGGCGACGGCTGGGCTTATGACATCGGCTATGGAGGGCTGGACCATGTCCTGGCCTCCAACCGCAACATCAACGTCCTGGTCCTGGATACCGAGGTGTACTCCAATACCGGCGGCCAGGCCTCCAAGTCGACCCCGACGGGCTCGGTGGCGAAATTCGCCGCCTCCGGCAAGAAGACCGCCAAGAAAGACCTCGGCCGGATGGCCATGAGCTACGGTTACGTCTACGTCGCCGCGGTGGCCATGGGGGCGAACATGAACCAGTGCATCAAGGCCTTCCAGGAGGCCGAGACCTACGACGGGCCGTCGATCATCATCGCCTATTCGCCCTGCATCAACCACGGGATCGACATGAAGAAGACCCAGGCCGAGGAGAAACTGGCCGTGGATTCGGGCTACTGGATCCTCTACCGCTACAATCCGCTTCTGGCTAAGGAGGGGAAGAATCCGCTCCAGCTCGATTCCAGGGAGCCGAAACTCGAATACGGCGACTTCCTCAAGAACGAGGTCCGCTACCGGACGCTGACCCAGCAGTTCCCCGACATCGCCAAGACCCTATTTGCCCAGGCGGCCGAGGAAGCTAAGAAACGCTACGCCTTATATAAAAAAATGGCGGAGTAAGCGCCCCGGGCGGCTGACACAGGTTCTATTACGCCCCGCTCCGGGCTCCGGCAAGGGGACCCGGAGCGGGTTTTTTTTTCTCTTTCTTTTCCTTGACAGCCTCCGCAACGGACCCTATGATGGACGGCGAAGAGAGTCCTGGCCGCGGGGCCGCCGATCCCCCCGGAGGAGGGCCGAAATCCATGACCAAATACATGAAACGTCATGAGCGCGACCTCTTGAAATCGATGGCCGCGGACCCGGACCCGGAGGCGCTGAAAGAGCTTCTGGCCTTCCACGACAAGCAGATCGCCTGGATTCAGCAGGAACGGCTGGCCCACCTGATCACGACGATGTTTTTCGGACTCTTTTTCACCCTGTCCCTGGGGTTCACGGTGTGGCGGTTTTCGCTGCCCCTGATGGTTCTGACCGGTCTGCTTCTCGTCATGGTGACGGCCTATGTCTTTCATTACTACCGGCTGGAAAACACGGTCCAAAGATGGTACTCGATCTCCAACCGGATCCGGGCCAGCCTCAATCAGGCGGATTAACCGTCAATTCTTCCCGGCGAAGTATTGGACCCATTCCAGGCTTGCCGTATCGACGGCCCGGACCAGGCGGACGACGGCCTCGCCCCCGTTGCGGTTTGGGTCGATCCGGAGGACAAATTCGCTGAGGCCGACGTGGTCGATCGAGTTCCCCCAATCGTACGTATAACCGAGCCTGGTCCACGGCCAGCCCCAACTCCAGGGATCGTTCTCGTCCCCGATTGCATAAATGGTATCGGCTCTGGCGCTGAACCACTCGTTGTAGGTCAAGGCCTGGGTCCAGGCGGAATCCTTGAAATAAACGTCGGTCCGAAGAGCCAGGAACGGATTCGCATCCCGGGGAAAAATCCAAGCCTCTCCGCCGTTTCCCGGATAGGCCAGTTCGGCTTCGTGGTCGGAGATCTCAGGGTCGGGAGAGGGGCGGAAAAGGTCGGCCGGGTCGGCGAACAGTTCCAGGATGACGTCATAATCATAGGCGGGATGGAGGCCGAGAATCTGTTTGACCCGGCCGGGAGTCGGGATGGCCGTCCAGATGGGTGTCAGGCCTTCGCCCCAAAAGAAGTTGCGAAGCTCCGGAACGACGGTCACCCAGAGGCTTTTTGTCAATGTATACTCGGAAAGCCCGGCTTCCAGGTTGGCCCGATAGTATCGGTCGTAGGAATCGCGGGACATGAAGGCCGCGACCAGCAGGCGCGACCGCCCCGGTTCACCCTCCCAGACCAGCGACCCGCCTTTCAGGAGGGCGGTGTTGACCGGGTCCTCAAAGGGGACGATGGCCAGGAGATTTCGGGAAATCTCATTTGGTTCGGAAACGGAGGCGTCGCGCAGGGCCGCAAGATACGCCGTCTTGGCTTCGGGCGTCACCCCCTGCGTTCCGGACCGGGAAAAAGTCGCCGGCCCGAAGAACAGCAGGCCGGCCAGGACGAACGACCCCCAACAAACCGCGGTTGATTTACGCATGCCAGCCTCCTCGGGCTCTGACCCTGCGCCGGCGCCGGCCGAATGTCCCTTCCGGGATCGCCCTTCAGCGCTTCAGGATCTTGGCCAGGCGGGCGACGCCTTCCCGGAGGTCGGCCGGTTTGGCGTAGGAAAAGTTAAGGCGGATTTCGTTTTTCCGGGCGACGGCCGAAGGATAGAATTTGCTCCCCGGGATATAGGCGACGCCGGCCTTGGCCGCTTCGTGGAAGAGGGCATCGGTGTCGAATGACTCGGGACAGGTCAGCCAGACAAACAGGCCGCCTTCCGGTTCCGTCCAGCGGATGGACGGCGGCATGGTGTCCTTGAGAGACGAGATCATGATCTCGCGTTTCTCCCGGTACATCCCCGTGATCCGCTCGATGTGGGGCTCGAGCATGTTGCGTTCCAGGAAACGGGCGACGACTCTCTGAACGACCCCCTCGGGGGAGACGATGACCTTCTGGGCCCATTTGGCCATGGCCGCGATGAGCCCGGCCGGCCCGACGGCGAAGCCCAGGCGCAGACCCGGGCCGAGAATTTTGGAGAACGACTTGCAGATCGTCACCGTTTCGTCGTCGCCGTATTCGGCCCGGGCGATATTCCAGAGTGAATCGATGCGTCCGCCCATGAACCGGAGGTCCCGGTAGGGCTGGTCCTCGAGGATGAACACTCCCAGTTCCCGGGCGACCCGGATGAGCTCCCTGCGGCGGGCCAGGCTCATCGTCCGGCCGCTGGGATTCTGAAACTCGGGAATTGTGTAAATAAACTTGACCGTATGTCCGGCATTCTGACGGGAGACGATCGTTTCCCGGACGAGGTCGACGCGGAGTCCTTCCTCGTCCATGGGAAGGGCGTCCAGTTCCGCCCCACAGGCTTCGATCGCGACCAAGGTGCCGTTAAACGATGGGCCCTCGCAGATGACGACGTCGCCGGGATTGATCAGGGCTCGGGCGAAGAAATAAATGCCGTTGGTCGACCCGTCGGTGATCAGGATTTCCTCTTTGGAGACGGCGCCTTCCTTTTCGACGCGGAGGATCTGCTCCTTGAGGATGTCGTCGCCCTCGCTGGCTCCGTATTGGAGAACGTCGGTCCCTTCCTTTTCGACGACCTCCTTGAAGAGAGCCGCGAGTTGCTTCTTGGGAAACGAATCGGGACTGGGGAGGCCTCCGGCTAGAGAGATCATGCCCTCGATCCCTTTCGTCGCCCTGAGCATTTCGCGGATGAACGACACGCCCATCGAACGGGTCACCTGGGAAAGCTTCTGTTCGGGAAAAGACAAGTCCACGCTCCTTGTCGGGGGATGAAATCGTTTTGAGGCGGGCCACTGTTTCCATTATCCCGGATTATCAAAAAAAAATCCAATCGCGGGCCGGCCTCCCGATCCGGTTGACTTCGTTCAGGCCGGAGACATATAGTTTCCCCTTCACGCCGTAGGCGGCGAGCGTCCGTCATACTGGAAAGGATGTCCTCATGAAGCGCAAACTGTTCGTCCTCGCGGCCGTCCTGATTCCGGCCGTCATGTTTTCAGGCCAGATATCGAACATCGCCGGAAAAGCCGGCCGGTATATCGTTCCGGCCGCGCTCCGCGACCCGATCGTCCAGGAGTTCTCCGGCGAGCAGGCCTTTCTTCACGTCCAGATGCTGGCCGGGACCAGGGACCGGCAGGCCGGCGAATATGAAGACCGGTATTTCGAGACGTCCTACATCCGGGACGAGGCTCTTCGGGCCGGCATGTCCGAAGTCGAGGTCGATTTCTTTCCTTCACGCGATGTTTGGGATGCGGTCGAGGGCGACCTCTACCTGGTCCAGCCTTCGGCAAAAAAAATCGCCTCCCTCAACCAGGTCCCGTCTTCCCTTGCCTCAGGAAGCGTCGATGCCGATGTCGAGGCCGAGGTTGTCTACGTCGGGGCGGGACGCGAGGAGGATTATGCCGGCAAGGACGTCGCCGGAAAAATTGTCCTGGGCAGCGGGACGACCTCGGCCTTGTTCCGGAGGGCTGTGGTCGACAAGGGGGCGGCCGGGGTCTTGGGGACCGGTTCGGCCGGAGTGAGCAGCAATGCGGCCGGTTACACGCTCGACCAGATCGGATGGGCAAGCATCTCACCCGCCCCGGGGAAGGGAGGGTTCGGCTTTGCCCTGACCCTCCGGCAATTTCTCGAACTTCGCGGATACCTCGAGCGGGGACAGAAGGTTGTTGTCCGGGCCCACGTCCGGGCCAAGACCTACCCCGGCAAGATGAACGTCGTTTCAGCCGCGATCCCTGGCTCAGACCCCGCGGCCGGGGAGCTCCTGTTCGTTGCCCATGCTTTCGAAACAATCAGCAAGCCCGGGGCCAACGATAATTGCACAGGGGTAGCGGTGCTCCTCGAGGCCGGCCGGACCCTGGCTCGGCTCATCCGGGACAAAGCGATTCCGGCCCCGAAACGGACGCTCCGCTTCGTCTGGGGAAACGAAATCTCCGGGACCACGGCCTGGATGTTCAAGCATCCGGAGCTCGAGGACCGGCTGCTGGCGGCCATGAACTTCGATATGACCGGGGCGAACATGAAGACGACCGATTCCTATCTCCGGATGAAAATGACCCCGGACGGACGGCCCAGTTTCCTCAACGCCCTGATTTCCGACATGCTCCGGTTTGTCGACCAGGCGGAGATCCGGACGACGCAAGGCGAGAACGCCCCGTTCAACTACCGGTTGTGCCCGTTGGCGGCGATTACCTCGGGAAGCGACCATTCCGTCTTTCTGGCCGCCGGAATTCCGGCAATGCAGTTCAATTATTGGCCGGACAACTTCTACCATAGCTCCGAGGACCGGATCATCCACGTCGACCCGACGGAGCTCAAGCGAGTCGGGGTGGTCGCCCTGTCGGCGTTCGCCTATCTGGCCGGCGCCGGCGGAGACGAGGCCGCCCATCTTGCCTGGGAGGCGGCGGCCGACGGCGAGCGGCACTTGTCCGAAGTTGCCCGGCAATGCCTCCGCCTGTTCGGAGACGACCCGGCGGAAATCCACAAGCGGTTCGGCGCGATCCGGGATAAAATCGACGGCGCCTTCGCCCGGGGCATAGGGAGCGTGGAATCCGTCTTGACCCTCGGCCGGACTCCAGCTTCCGAATCCATGGTCAAGATGCTTGCGGCCAATCTCGAACAGTCCAGGCGGAACGCTCTCAAACGGTTGGAATCCTTTTACCGCGACCGGTGCCTGGCTTTGAAGGTGAAACCGGCGGTCCCGAAGATGACCGACAAGGAAAAAGAGTATTCCC
>JAFGEN010000320.1 GCA_016931595.1 Candidatus Aminicenantota bacterium
CCCGAAAGAGGCGCCGGAGGCGCTTCACCGCTCCTTTTCATGTCGGCTAATGTTTCACGAACGACATTCCGGATGCCTTGAAGCGCATTCTCGGGCGTTTTTGCCAGCCAGCTCAGACTGGGAAATTCAAGGCACAGCGCCGCGTATTCCCGATCGTCCTCCGACCATGTGATGCGATACGTGTACCGGTCATGTTTTGTGCTCATCTTGTTTCTCCAGCTTTTCGAGCGCCCGCAGCACCTGTTTCACCTGGTAGGCCTTGGCCATTCCGTGATTGTCTTGAATATTGATTCTGGGATCTTCGGCCCAGGGCGTTCGATAGATCCTGTGGCTGGTTCCCAACTGCCTCGGCTTTCCGAAATAGTGCTCGCATATTTTGCTCAGGTCCGAGAAACGGATGTTTTGAGGACACCTTCTCGCGCGTTCCAAGGCTCTGAATATCTTCTGATTCATTATGATATCAATAATGATACTAAAGTCAAGACTGATTCTGAGGATTTTTCACCAGGATAAAGAACGTCGAATTCTAAAAATTTTCTCATGATCAAGAAAGGCCGTTGACGAATCGAAAAAACGGACGTATCTTTTTATCAGAGAGAGATGATTCTTCCCGCTGAGAGGATGGTTTTGTCCTGGTTGATTCCGGAGGGATGGACCATGCCGGTTACCGCCTCTCGATCCGATGAGCCGGAACAATATCCACGTATTTGACTGTCGGCGGGATTCTTCCCGCGCCCGCAGTCAAGCGATGATCCGGATAGAGGAGGGCCCGAACATGAGCGGAAAATGGAGGGTAGGGAAACCGGCCGCGCTCTTCGGATGTCTTCTGGCGGGTTTCATCGGCTGCGATGGGCCGGGGAGCGGAACGACGCCGGCCGCCGGATCCGTTTCTTCGCAGGCGGTCGCGGAAGAAACCGGCCTGGCCCGGCTTGTTTTCGTCCTCGCCCCGGACAGGGAGGAAATCCCGTTCCGGCAGGTCACTTCCGCTGTCTTGATTCGGCTGGAGCGGAAGGAGCGAACCCAGGGCGCGGTCAAGCGCTGGCCGGGCGACACCTCGGACCGCTACATCTACACCGACCTGGAGGAGGTCTCCTTCCGCCCCTGCGACTGCGAATGCGGCAATCTAATCCTCCCGCCGGGCTTCTACCGCATCGTTCACAACTCGGTCAAGGGAAGCCCGCCGGCGGGGATGTACGGGAAGAGCGGGATCTTCGAAATCGCCGGATCGCGGCAGACCGAAGTCCGGATCATGCTTCACCCGGCGATTTGAGCCGGGATGAATTTTAAAAAAGGGAGACGGCCATGTTGAAAGCCTCTTTCCGTCCAGGGAATAAAAAGGCGAGCGCGGCGCTTCGGGTCGCGGCCGGCGCCGGATTCGCGGTTTATTGTCTCGTTCTTTCCGCCGGACCGGGCCTGGCCCAATCGGCCGGACAAACGAATTACAAACCGACGGGCAAACTCGAATGGGACAAGATATTCCCCCCGCAGGGATTCGCGGGGGAAGCCCGCCGGGTCGTGCGCGATGAACCCGATCTCAAATCGTGGGCGGTCTTTTTCGACGACCAAAGCCTGTTCGCCATCCATGCCTATCCGAAGGCCTCGCCGGAGAAGGCCCTTGAATATGTCATGAAAACGGCCAAAGAATTGCGGGAGAGGATGTATTCCGAGGCCAACGGAATTTACCGGGGACGGATCGATCTTTGGCGAAACGACTTGGCCGAGGGATTCCGGGACGAGTGCGAGTACCGAAAATTGGAACCGGGGAGCTTCAAGCAGCCCTGGTATTCGACGACGATCTGGGTCGCCGTGGACCGCTGGGTCCTGATGGCCAGCGTCGGGGCCAAGTATGTGGGCAATTCACCGGATATCAAGGAAGTCAACAGCCGACACCTGGCGAAGATGCCGGACGCCTTGGAGCGCGCCATTCGCGGCCTTGTGGATGCCTTGAACCCTCCGATCAAGTGACGGCATGAAGGCGGAGTTCATCGTTTTTCATCCTGAAAGCGGGGCTCATTTTTTCCGGGAGGACGGGGAGCGAGTCTCCGGAGCATCGATCCGGCGGGGGTTCGGATTTTGCCGCCTGAGAGGCGCCGATGCGGCCTTAAGCCTGGATGGCGGCCTGGGCCCGGATCAGGTCGTGCAGGGTGATGATCCCCCGTATGGCCTGCGTCCCCGGCTCGATGACGATCAGGACATTGGACGGCGTCTCCATGAATTTGTCGCCGACCTCCCGGACGGTCTGGCCTGGGAAACAGGTCGCCGCCGCCAGGACTTCGGGAGCGAGGCCGGTTTGAGCGGCTTCGAGCATCTGTTTCCGTGAAACAATCCCGGCAAGGCGGCCGTCGATTTCCATCGGGAAATAATTGTAGACATGGCGTTCGGCCGTCCGGCCGAGTTCGGCCGGGTCGAGCGTGCGCAGGACGACCGGTTTGAAGTTGGCGATGGCCGAGACCGGGTGGTTCTGCCAGCTATGGAGGTCCAGGGGGGGCCTGATTTTGTGGAGTTCGTGGCCGTCGCGGACGAGGATCTCGTCGTAGAAATTGAGCGTTCCGGCCAGCCGGGCCATGGCATGGCTGATGATCATTCCGAGCATGAGGCCCGGAACCAGGGCGAACTGGTGGGTCATCTCGAAAACGATCAGCATCGAGGTCAGGGGCGCCCGGACGATCGCCCCGAGGCAGGCGCTCATGCCCACCGCCGCCAAGACGATGTGTCCGGCCGGATTCAGGGGAAGCCAGATCGAGGCCAGCCCGGCGATGAAATAGCCGCTCATCCCGCCGATGAAGAGGGACGGGGCGAAGATGCCCCCGCATCCGCCGAAGCTGTAGCCGATGATGGTCGCAAGAAGCTTGGCCGCGACCATGAGGCCGGCGATCTGCCAGGGAAAAACGTTATTCAGGGCGGCTGAAAGGTCCTGGTACCCAAGTCCGAAGACGCCGATTTTTCCGGTGATCAGGAACACCGTGATCCCCACGACCCAGGTGAGAAATCCACCGGCGACCGGAAGGGCCCAGCGCGGGACGTGTTTCAGTTTTTTCAAGCGGTCGCGGATGCCCAGGGTCAACCGCTGGAAGAGCACTCCCGCTCCGGATGCCACGGCCGCGACCAGCGGGACCAGGAGAAGATGGAGCCAGCCGACATTGTCGACGGCCGGCAGCGAAAAGGCGGGCTGCCGGCCGAGGATGGCATACACGACGAGAGCTCCGAGGGTGGACGCCAGGACGACCCGGCCAAGGAACCGGCTGTTGAGGTCGCCGATGATCTCCTCGATTGCGAAGGTGATGGCGGCCAGGGGCGTGTTGAAGGCCGCGGCCAGGCCGGCCGAGGCTCCGACGACCGAGGCGCCGCGCTTTTCCCGGCGCGATTCCCCCAGGGCGCCGGCCAGGTTGGACGAGATCCCGCTGCCGATGAAAACCGAAGGGCCTTCCCGGCCCAGGGAATTCCCGCCCCCGATGCTCAGCACCCCGGCGGCGAACTTGACCAGGACCGGCCGGAAGTTCATGTGGCCGAGGTCTTTCCAGTAGGCCGATTTGACCTGGGGGATGCCGCTTCCGGCCGCGTCCGGGCTCAGGACGTTGAGCAGGAGGCCGACGATGAGAGAGGTCAGCATGATCAAGCCGAAGCTGGCCGCGGCGAAATAAAACGGAGACCGGCCGGCGAACACCTCGTAGGTCTTGGTGAAAAGGAAATTCGTGAAGAAAAGAAAACCGACAGCCGAGAGGGCCGCCGACAGGCTCAACACGACCGTCTGGATCCAGGGGCGGATCTGCTCCGGCGCTTTTTGGAGGAGGGCGAGAAGCGTCTTCATCACCGGAATGTTACGAAACGAAGTCCTTGAGGTCGGTGCAGGGGAAATATTGATCGCAGGAGCGGCATTTGTAGATCGCGAAGATTGTCTTTGGGCCGTAAGGCTTGTTGGTTTTTTCCGAAACGCGGCGGGCTTCGGCAAGCCCGGCCCGGACGACGTCCGGGCTCTGACAGTGCCGACAGATGATTTTTTTGGCCATGGCGGATTCCGGGCTTCATTATACACCCTTTGGAATTCGGG
>JAFGEN010000321.1 GCA_016931595.1 Candidatus Aminicenantota bacterium
GCCCGCCTCGACCAGGACAAGCCGTTCATCCCGGCCGGGCCGCTCGTTCTGACCGCGACCGCCGACGCAACCAAAGCTTCGGGCGCCTACCGCGTCGACCCGGCCAAGTCCGGCGACCCGGTCAAAATCGTCATGAAGGACAAGCTTTTGGCCGGGCTGCAGAAGGCCAAGAACGCCGATGTCTTTGTCCACACGGAACAGCGCTTCGAGGAATTTCCCGACCTGTGGGTCAGCGGCCCGGATCTCGCCGCCGCCCGCAAGGTCAGCCGGGCCAATCCCCAGCAGGACGAATACAACTGGGGGAAGGCCGAACTGATCGAGTACACCAACGCCGACGGGGTGAAGCTCCCGGCCATCCTGATCAAGCCCGAGGATTTCGACCCGTCGAAGAAATACCCCCTGATAGTTTACATCTATGAAACGCTGGCCTCGGGCCTTCACCGCTATTCCGCCCCCTCGCCGGGGACCAGCATCAATAACAGCCGCTACGTCAGCAACGGCTATGTCATCCTGATGCCGGACATCATCTACGAAATCGGCTATCCCGGCCCGAGCGCGATGCGTTGCGTTGTCCCGGCGGTCCACAAGGTCCTGGAGATGGGCTTCATCGACCCGAAGCGGGTCGGTATCCAGGGCCACAGCTGGGGCGGCTACCAGATCAGCTACCTCGTCACCCAGACCGACATGTTCGCCGCGGTCCAAGCCGGGGCCTCGGTCGTGAACATGACCAGCGCCTACGGCGGAATCCGCTGGGGGTCCGGCATGTCCCGGGCCTTCCAGTATGAGAAGACCCAGAGCCGCATCGGCGCCCCGCTCTGGTCCCGGTTCCAGGACTATATCGAAAACTCTCCGCTGTTCTGGGCCGACCGGGTCCGGACGCCCTATCTTTCGATCCACAACGACGAAGACGACGCCGTTCCCTGGTACCAGGGCATCGAGTTCTTTTCCGCCCTTCGCCGCCTGGGCAAGGAAGCCTACATGTTCAATTACAACGGCGAGAAGCACGGCCTTCGCCAGCGGGAGAACCAGAAGCACTGGACCGTCCACCAGGATGAATTCTTCGACCATTTCCTCCTGGGCAAACCTCGGCCGGAATGGATGGAGAAGGGCGTGCCCTACCTGGAGCGGGGCGCGCGCGACGTCACGCCGCTCTACAAAGGGAAAGCCTCCGGGGAGGAGAAGAAATAAACCGGAACGGGTTCTCTCAATCGAAGGCCGCACCCATTGCCCGGTTCGGCCCGGACCGAAGTGCGTTGTCATAAAGGAAGTGGACGAGCCCGTCAACGAGGCCGATTTGCGGCACGTGGATTTTTTTCGCCTCCGCCCATCCCATGACGCGGATGAAAATATCGAGGGCCGGGACGATGACATCGGCCCGGTCCGGCCTCAAGTTGAGGTCCCGGATGCGGTGTTCGATCGAATAACCGTCCAGAAACTCCATGAGTTCGGCCAGCCGCTTTGCCGAAACGGGCTTTCCTTCTTTTTTACGGAGCAGGCGGAACACTTTGTTGATATTTCCGCCGCTTCCGATGGCCTCCGAAGCGTCTTCCCGGATTGTATGTTTGATCCATGATTTCATCTCTTTCCAGCGGCTCGGCGGGACGAGTCCCTTTAATAACCGGATCGTGCCGATGGGAAACGACCGGGAGACGGCGTCCCGATTCGGCCGAAAATATGTCAGTTCGGTGCTTCCGCCGCCGACGTCGATGTAAAGATATGGTTTTTCCGGGTCGAGCAAACGCTCGACATGATTGGCAAAAACGAGTTCCGCTTCACGCTGCGGGCTGATGATGTCGATCCTGAGACCGGAGGCGGCTTCGACCTCGGCCAGAATCGATCCGGCGTTATCCGCCTCGCGAAGGGCGGCCGTGCCGCAGGCCATCACTCCGGCCGGGCGGTAGGCATCGAGAAGATGCCGAAAACCCGAAAGAATGCTGACCAAGGCCGCGGCGTTTTCCGGGGAAATCCACTCCCGGCAAAACGCGTCTTCGCCCAGCCGCAAGGGGACCCGGAAGAGGGCATCTTTTTTAAAAACGGGTTCTCCGCCGTCTTCAAAGACTCGGCAGAACAGCATCCGGACGGCATTGGATCCGATGTCGATCGCGCCGAATTTCAAACTCGTTGCCGCCGGCTCCTTCATTTGCGCGCTCCTTGAAACGGCGAAACGTCCGCCTCATGAATGGATTTCAGGTAGGAGACGATTTCCCATTGGGATCGGAGCGGTTTTTCCGGCTCTTTTTTTTTAATGACGGACGCGGGCCGACGGGGGATTTCCCCGCCGGCAGGGCTTCCAGGGAGTTGACGAAGGAAGCGGCGATTTTTTCACTGGATTTTAAAACATGTTTTCGGATGCTCTTGGCGGTGTGGGGGTCCTGGGTGTTGAGAACATCCATGATCGCCGTTAAGATTTTTTCATTCACAACGGCCTCGTAGGTCCGTCGAGCTTTGCGGAGGCTTTCGGGAATTTCGGTGAATTCCAGGGTGCCTTGAGTCGGTTCAATGCCCTCCCACGTTGGGACGTCGAACCGGAAGGCGACGATTCCAGCCTTGGGAAAGGGCTCGCTGAATCGCGGATCAATCAAAGCCGCGATCCTGGACAAGGATGGTTCATGGCCGAAAAACATCACCGATTGCAAGCTGGGGTCTTCGCTTCGCAGGATATGAAAAAATGCGCTCTCCTTCAGCTCGGGATAGAGCTCCGACCTGATCATGATTTTTGCCGGAGGGTAACCCAGAACTTCGGCGAAGACGACCGCCGTTTCACGGGCCCGTTCGGCTGGGCTGGAGATGAGCCGATGGGGCCGAATATGGCGCTCCTTGAGCTTTCCGGCCGTCCGTTCCGCTTCCTTTTTCCCTTTCTTTGTCAGCCGGCGATCGATATCCGAACCGTTTTTCGCCTCGGAAACCGCCTTGGCATGCCGGACAAGATACACTGTTTTCATGGAGATGCTCCTCTCCTCTTCTTCCCGGAATCGCCGGCCGTCTCGGCAACGGCCGGATCGGAGGAAACACGTTCCTTCTTGGGCATGAATAGGCGATATCGATGAAATTTGGATGAAGAAACGGTGACTTTTCTGTCAATTCCGGGGATCTTCATTCTCCCATCATCGAATGTACTCCGCGGTGTCTTACGATGAATCCTCAAATACGAATAGGGAGGAGGCATGTCGCTGGCGTTTTTTGGATCAGCGGTATTTCTGGCGACGGTCCTGGTCGGCTTGCCGGTCGGGCCCGTTCAGATGGAGATCTGGCGGCATTCCCTTGTCGGAAACAGGCGGCGGGCGGCCGCTTTCCTCGCCGGCGCGGTTGCCGGCGACGTCGGCCTGGGGTTGATTTCGACCGCAGGTTTGAATCCATGGAGTCGATTGGGACGGGCCGGCGGAGTTGCGCACATCGTCTTCGCCATTCTTCTGGTCGTCCTGGGGATGAGATCGATCCGTTGTCCGTCGGGGCAAGGAGAGATTTCTCCTGCCGATGGATTGTCGCGGCGGCGCCGGTGGGCGGCTCTTCAGGGATGGGCTTTGATTACGTTCAATCCTCTCGGGATTGCGACCTGGGCCTTGATCTTGACGGCCATCGCTCGCTTGGGAGCCCGTCTCCCGTCCGGAATCGGGGGATATGCCGTATTTGTGCTCGCAGTGATCGCGGGGACGTCGGCTTATCCCGTTCTGATTATTCTCTTTGCCCCCCGCCTGGTGGGTCGATTAGCCCCCTTTGTCCAAACAATCGTTCCCCGGCTTTTTGGAGCCGGGATCCTGGTCTTCGGCCTTTACTTTCTGTACCGCGCGGTCCTGCTCTTGGCCGGTTCCTGATCAAC
>JAFGEN010000322.1 GCA_016931595.1 Candidatus Aminicenantota bacterium
ACGAGCTTCTCATCCATCTCAACGCCCGGGACGAGCGCTTTTTCGATGTTCACCGGCTCGACTTCCGCTCCGGAACACTCCGGCTCGATACCGAAAATCCCGGGGACGTCACCCAATTCTATGCCGACCCGGATCTTCGGGTGCGGGCAGCCCTTGCCGTCCATCCCGATAACTCCGTCGAGGTCCGCGTCCGCGACGATGAATCCGCACCCTGGAAGAAGCTCATCGCCTGGGGAGCCGGCGAGATGAATTCGGACGCGACCGGAATCGCCGGATTTAAGGCCGACGGCTCGGGAATTTACGTTGTTACGAGCCTGGAATCCAATGCCGAGCGCCTGCTCGAAGTGATCCTGAAAACCGGAGAACGGAAGGTCGTCGTCGAGGATCCCCAGTATGACGTCGCGGCCCTCATGATCAACCCGGTCCGACATACCCTCGAGGCCGTCGGCGTCGACAAGGATCGGATGGCCTGGACCTTCTTTGACGAATCGGTCCGGACGGATTTCCAAACCCTGGGAAAGATCCGGGAGGGAGAAATCTGGATCCGCGGCCGCGACCGGGAGGACAAGACCTGGCTGGTGAGGTTCGCGGCCGCCGACAGTCCGACGACCTATTATCTCTACGACCGCGCCGCCCGAAAAGCCTCGTACCTTTTCTCCGAGGATCCCAAGCTGGAATCGGTTCGCCTGTCGATAAAAACCCCGGTTGAGTTCAAGGCTTCGGACGGCATGACCATCTACGGCTATCTCACTCTTCCGGCCGGCGGACCTTCGAAAAACCTGCCGCTCGTCGTACAGGTTCATGGGGGCCCCTGGACCCGCATCCGCTGGGATCTCGAATTTCCCGTCCAGTTGCTGGCCAACCGCGGCTATGCCGTCCTCGAGGTGAACTTCAGGGGGTCGACGGGATACGGCAAGGCCTATCAAAATTCGGGCGACCTCGAATGGGGAAGGGCCGTCATCCAGGATCTCGTCGACGGCAAAAACTGGGCCGTAGCCCGGGGCACAGCCGATCCCAAGCGAGCGGCGATCATGGGCGGAAGCTTCGGCGGATATGCGACCCTGGCCGCCCTGGCCTTCCGGCCCGGAGAGTTCGCCTGCGGCGTCGCCATAAACGGAATCAGCGACGCCAATCTCTTCATGGAGACCATGCCGTCCTACTGGACGGTGGGCCGGGCCCGGTTCGAGACGCGCATGGGCAAGGAGCCCGAGTTCCTCCGGACAATCAGCCCCGTCCATAAGGCCGATCGGTTCACAAGCCCGCTTCTCCTGATCCACAACGCCAACGACGTCCGGGTGGTGAAGGAGCATTCCGACCGGATGGCCGCGGCCTTGCGCGAACACGGCAAGGACGTCACTTACATTCTCTTTCCGGCGGCCGGACACGTGGGCGGCGGGAACTCGAATAGCTTCTGGACGCGCTGGGCGGCCATCGAAGCGTTTCTCGCAAAGCATCTCGGCGGCCGGGCCGAGCCGCCTGCCCCGACCGAACAGTGGGAGCCCCTATTAAAATAGCTTAGCCGTTTCATCCTTGACCGCGTCCGGATTCTCCGGTAAAGTCTGACCCATCGATTGGCGGAAAATGAATAAAAATCCGGACTTTTCCTTCGATTACCTGGTCATCGGATCAGGCTTCGGCGGGAGCGTTGCGGCGATGCGTCTGGCCCAGAAGGGCTACACCGTCGGCGTCATCGAAGCCGGACGCCACTGGCAAGCCGACCAGTTCACCCGGCGGAACTGGAACCTTCGGAAGTTTCTCTGGATGCCGGGTCTCGGCCTCCACGGGACCTGGCGTCTCCGCCTCCTGAACAAGGTCTTCATCCTGGCCGGAGCCGGGGTCGGCGGGGGCAGCTTGAACTACGCCAACACGCTCTACGTACCTCCCGACGTTTTCTTCGAGAGAGACAGCCTTCGCCGGCTCGGCGGGAAAGCGGCCTTTGCGCCGTACTACGACCTGGCGTCCCGGATGCTCGGTGTCGTCCGGAATCCCGTGGAGACCCCCCAAGACATCCTTCTCCGGGAAACCGCCGGGGATTTCGGCCGGGCCGAAACGTATCAACCGACGCCGGTCGGCGTCTTTTTCGGAACGAAGGGCGAAGTCGCAGCCGATCCCTATTTCGAGGGCGAAGGCCCCGACCGGACCGGCTGCGAGCTGTGCGGGGAATGCATGACCGGCTGCCGCAAGGACGCCAAAAACAGCCTGGACAAAAATTACCTGTATTTCGCCCGGAAATTCGGCGCCCGGATCTTCGCCCAAAACAAGGCCGTCGACATCCGGCTCCTCTCGCCGGACGGAAGCGACGGCTATCTCGTCCGGACGAAAAAAACGTCCGGTCTGTTGAAAGGCCGGAGGGGGCTGACCTTCAAAGCGGCAGGCGTTGTTTTCGCCGCCGGAACGCTCGGGACCAACACCCTCCTGCTCGATCTGAAGAAACGAGGCCGACTGCCCAACCTCTCCGGCCATCTCGGCCGTTTCGTCCGAACCAACAGCGAGACGATGCTCGGCGTCCGGACACCCGACCCGGAAGCCGATTTCACCGTCGGCGTGGCCATCACCTCGAGCGTCCATCCCGACGGGGAAACCCATATCGAGCCCGTCCGTTTCGGCGAGGGGCACGACGCGATGTCCTTGCTGGTGGCCGCTCTGACCGACGGCCGAAAAAAGATCCCGCGGTTTATCCGCTGGGCCGGGAACGAGATCCTTCACCCCGTCCGCCACGCCCGGCTGCGGAAGCCGGCCGGCTGGGCCAAAAAAACGATCATTCTCCTGGTCATGCAGACCGTAGATAATTTCTTCCATTTGAAGGTCCGGCGACCGTGGTTCTTTCCCTTCGTCAAAACCCTAAAGGCGACGGCCGGCGAAGACCGCCGGAATCCGACCTGGATACCGGTCGGAAACGAGTTCGCCCGGCGCCTGGCCGGGCGAGTGAAGGGAGTGGCCGGAAACGTCATCACCGAGGTGACCGTCAATGCCCCCATCACCGCTCACATCCTGGGCGGTTGTTCATATGGCCCGACGCCGGAGGAAGGCGTGATCGACGCCGAAAACCGGGTCAAGGGTTACCGGAACATGTTCGTCTGCGACGGCTCGCAGATCCCGGAAAACCTCGGGGTCAATCCGGCGCTGTCCATCACTGCGTTTGCCGAGCGGGCCATGTCCTTCATCCCCCCGAAAAAGCCGGTCCGGGTCCTTCGGGCGGAGAAAACATGGGGAACGGACGGATTGCTCGTCCGGGATCCGGCAGCAAACGCTCCGTCCGGCCGTCCGGCCTGATCCTTCCGCCGGCTATCGCTGAGCCCATGAAGAGTCATCCGTTCGTCGATCAAGCGACTCGGATAGCCTTTTTCATATAGAGGGAATCCTCGGCGTGACGCGAACGACGGCTCGGGAACCGCACCGCTATTCGCCCGAGAGCCGCCGTATGTTTGATATCCGTACGGCGTTTTGCTAGAGTGGCCGTCTCCCATGAAAAAAAGAATCTTGATTTCGGCTTCTTTCTTTCATGCGTTGACTGACGCTTCCACCGTCGTCATCCCGACGGTCTTCCCCATCCTCTATAACCAGGGTTTCCTGATCACCCGGTACAGCCAGATCGGATTGCTCTCCAACCTCGGCCTCCTGGCCACGCTCCTGGTCCAATTCGCCGTCGTTCGCATGTCCTATCGGCGGGATTACCGGCTGTTCCTGGCGGCCAGCGGATTGGGGATTTGCGCCGCCCTGGCTCTCACTCCCTTTTCCAAGACGTTCGGCGCCCTATTGCTGCTATTCATCGGGCTGCGCCTGGCCGCCAGCGTCTACCATCCGCTGGTCATCTCCTGGATCTCCAAGGTCAACTCGGGGTCCGAGCGGGGCTTGGACACAGCCATGGGCATTCAAAGCGGCTCGGGCAACGTCGGCGTCATGCTGGCCTACCTGACCGTCGGATTCCTGGCCCAACGCTTCTCCTGGACCACGCCGTTGTTCGTCTGGGCGGGAGCCGGTCTCGTCCTGGCCGGACTCGGGCTCCTGTTTCTCCGCGGCGTCCCTGCCGTCAACGACGAAATCCGTCCCCAGCGGGAAATGCGTTCCTGGTGGCATTCGTTGGTCGCGGTCAAACGCTTCATCCCGGGCTTTTTCTTCGGAGGGATGGGCTGGTCGGTCATCGTCTTTTACGCTCCCTCGCTTCTCAACCATCGCTTCGGCATCCCGATGGGTCGGGCGGGCCTCTACCTGGCCCTCTGGATGGGCATCGGAACGGTGACAGGGTATTCCTTCGGGTGGTTCAGCCGGCGGTTCGGGAGGAAAAACATCTTCCTGACGACCCTGGGCGGATCGGCCGTCTGTCTTCTCGTCCTCGGCCTGTCCCCGGCCCGTTTCCCCGCCGTCGCCGCCCTTCTGGTATACGGCGGTTTGCTTTTGATGACCTATCCCGCTCTTCACACGTTTGTCGGAACCACCGTCCGTCCGGGAGGACAGACGCGGGCCTTCAGCTGGGTTTCGAACATCCAGATCCTCTCCGGGGCCGTGGTTTCGCTCATCGCGGGATTTCTCTCCGACGCCGTCGGCATCCATGTGCCGTTTATCTTCACGGCCGTCCTGACCCTGGTGATTTTCCTCTTTTACCTTCCCCGCGGCCCGGAATTCTTCGGCGGCCGGAAAAAGGAACCGGCCGGGCCGGAAGTGGAAAGCGCGATCTAGCCTGCCGCCTCTCACACGCATTTGCGTTATATAACAAACACCGTATCCGTCGTTCAATCGCGATAAATTCAGG
>JAFGEN010000323.1 GCA_016931595.1 Candidatus Aminicenantota bacterium
CACACGGGCGGCCGCGCCCTACATGATGAAATTCGAAAACGTCAAGGTTCAACTCATCGACCTCGCCCCCGTCACCGCGGAGTTCCTGGAGAGCGCCCAGGTCGAGATGATCAAAGTCGCCGACGCCGCCCTCATCGTGGCCGACGCGGCCGACCCGGACTCGCCCGGGCTGCTGGAGACGGTCTTCGGCCGGCTTCGGGAGAAGCGGGTCGAGTTCGTTCGTGAAGGCGTCGTTCCCCCGGCCGGGGAAGCAGTCCGGATGTTCCGGAAGAAAACGATTCTCGTCGCGGCCAAGGCCGACCGGGAGACGGCCGAGGCCGGCCTGGAAGACCTGAAATTTTTCTACGAAGCCCAGCTTCCGGTCCAGCCCGTCTCGGTCGAGACCGGCGAAGGCCTGGAGAATCTCCGCAAAATAATCTTCGACCTGCTCCAGGTCATCCGGGTCTACAGTAAGGCGCCGGGGAAGAAAGCCGAGCGGGACGCGCCGTTCGTTCTCCCCCGCGGAAGCGACCTGATGCGGATCGCCGCGGCCGTCCACAAGGACTTCGTCGAGAAGCTGGCCTACGCCCGCCTGTGGCGGGGCAGCGAAATTTCAGGGCTGATGGTCAACCGCGACTTCGCCCTTGAAGACGAGGACGTCGTCGAGCTGCATCTCGCCTGAAAGACGGGAACGCCCGTTCCTCCGCTCCCCGCTTCTTTATCCGCTTTCGACAATAATCGATTTGGTCGCGGGATTTCGCAAGGAAAGCCGGGTCCATTTCAACGGCTTTCTCGAAATCGGCGATGGCCGGCCCGTAATCTTTCAGGCGGGCGCGGGCGATGCCCCGGTTGAAAAAAGCCGCGGCGCCTGGTTGGATTTCGATCGCCTTCGAAAAATCCCGAACGGCCTCATCGTATCGGCCGGTTTTGACCTCGGCCAAGCCTCGATTGTAATAGGCTGAGGCGGATCCGGGCGTCATTTCGATCGTTTTGGTCAAGTCCTCGATTGCTCCGGGAAAATCCCCCGATTGATATCGGGCCACGCCCCGGTTGTGATAGGCCAGGGCGGAGCCCGGATCGGCCGTGATTTCGGCCGTCCACCGTTCGATTTCACCGGGCAAGCCCTCGGCCGGTTTCTGATTTGATATCCGGAAGACATCGATTTCAGACCGGGGCGCAAAGAAATGGGACACGTAGAACCGGCGCTCTCCTTCGACCTCGGCGACGATGAAATCATGGGCCGTGTAGACCTCGAGGGAATCCATCCAGTATGTCGCCAGGCCGCCGCCGCTTTCATCCAGCTCCATGATTTCCAAACGGGGATGGCAGCTAAGGAGAAAAACACGGTCGCCGAGGCACCGGATCGAGGTGATGATCTCCTTATAGCCTCCCCCCTGGAGATCGGCATCGGCGATCCCCCGGCCGATCCACTTCAAATTGATTTTTTCCTTGGCCTCGAAGACGGGATTTTCGATGCGGTATTCGCCCCGAAGTTCGCCGTCCGGGGAGTATTTTCGGACGAGCGGAAAATACGTGAAAGCGACAAATACCTCTCCCTTGGCATTCACCGCCAACCGCCTGGCGTTCAAGGCCGCCAAGCTGTGTCGGAAGGGAAGCGGTTCGCCAAACGACCGAGTGGAGCCGTCCGGAGCCTGGATGAGGATCAAGACGTCATCCGGCTTCTGTATGCGCGGCGCCAAGATGACGCTGCCGTTTTCGCCCGGAGCCAGGTCGTCGACGAAAGGGATTTCCCGTCTCCGGATCGTTTTTCCATTCACGTCAAAGACATGGAGAAACGACCGCGCCCCCCGCGCTTTTCTGTTGTCGATTTCGGCGACAATCACCCCGTCCCCGGACCCGGCGACATTCCACGGTCTCCAAAGCCAGGCCGAGCGGGACGGGCCGCCGTCCCAGACGCGGCCCGGCTCTCCCGTAATCAGGAATTCGGCCACGGTATTGTTGCCGAAAGAAGCGGCGAATAACGCGCCGTCCGGTCCGGCCGCAAGCCGGAGCCGCGACTGAAAATGCGCGGACCGAATCGTGAACATCGGCTCGAGCGGGACGGCGTTCGCCGGCAGGGGGAGCAGTCCGGCCATCGTCAGATACATATCGCTGTCCGTGACCACATCCGAAGACACGGTCTGGGCATATCCAAAGCCCAGACATAAAGCGATTATTAAGGAAAAATGATATATCGAGCGTGCATGAAAGAATAGCCGCGATTTTAACTTCATCTTCTTCGCCCCATCATGGATACGCTTAGAAATAATGATTTTTTAATGAATGTATACTATTTTGTATTTTCTCAATTGTGGATTTTTTTCATCAGATCCAATCAAACAATACATAACATTTTCATCATCAATATATATTTTCCCTAAAGATTCATTTT
This sequence comes from Candidatus Aminicenantota bacterium, assembly GCA_016931595.1. GTDB lineage: Bacteria > Acidobacteriota > Aminicenantia > Aminicenantales > UBA4085 > JAAZPG01. The sequence continues at coordinate 2,372 of JAFGEN010000323.1, forward strand.
TTTCATCTATAATGCTTCGCATAGGCATTTTATACCTAATCTCATATTTGCAATACTTATCATACTTATCCAAGTATAACCATTTTCTATTTCTATCCGATAACGGAACAATAAAAGAATCATCTTTCAGAACAATTGGTTGATATATTATTGGCACTGGAAATCTTCCTCTTAATAGCATGACGCCATCATTATCTTGAAAATAAAAATACTTTTCGTTTCCATAATCAATATCACCCATTATTTCACCCACTTTTTTCCCATCAATGTTATATTTTGCAATTCGATAAGGATTTCGCATTGAATAGATAATGTTGTTTTTTGAAATTACAGCGATATTAGAAAAATCGGATCTTCCCAAAAAATCCTCATTGCCGACATTCGGATATTTCGCAATTTCTTTTATGAGCCCTTTCTCAGGCTCAATTAGATCGCCTATACCATTCTCATAATTCCCGTTTTTATCATACACATGAATAGGCATATTATCATTTACTAAATAAGCATTTGATAAATAGTACTTTCCATTAATCATTTCAAGATCATTATATATACACTTGCTGCTTATTTTCCAACCATTCAGATATTTTCCTTCTTGTGAATATACATTTACATTACGATACAAATAGTCATAAATACAGATATTTTGATTATCTATTATACTAATTACTTCCGCATTTTTAGATAATTCCCCCGGTCCTTTTCCATATTTGCCGAATGATCTTAAAAATCCCCCATCTGGTTTAAAGCATTGTACCCGGCTATTTTTCGTATCAAGAATATAAATTATCTTATCATGATCTACCGCAAATGATTTTGGGCGATAGAAATCTTCATTTTCTTCATCCGATCCTATGGCAACTAATAGTTTAACTGTATATTCTTTTTCAACTATGTTAGTATTTGTACTACTTTGCTTTGCTGTTATTATTCGTCCATTTAGTATAATTATTCCAATAATTATCATTATAAACTTTTTCATTTAATCCTCTCCATAATCTTTGGCAGTATAAGAAAATCCGTGTAAACGTGATATGGCCATTTACGCTTTCCCCCTCAGGCGATCTCCGAAGAAGAAGATCATCTGAGAGAATATCATAGCCCAATCCCGTTGTCGAAAATCACCCTCGTCGAAACGGACGCGGCGGGCTTGGCCGGATTATCGATGATGTCCTGCCCGGCGGCAAGCATGGGGGCCAGGAAAACCATCCAGAGGACTCTGATGTTCATTTCCCCTCTCCTCTTCGTGTTTCATCCCACGATGAGGATACGTGAAAAGAACAAGAAATGTTTATCATTCGGCAATACGACCCGGGCCTCGTCCGGACCATCGTCCCGCAAATGAAAAAATACCCGGGCGGGGAATCTACTCCGGGGCCGTGTTTTCCACCAAGGGATTCACCCTGAAGGCCCCCAAGATCCAAATCAAGGAATCGCCCGGCCGGGTCAAGGTCACCGTCCTGGAGAAAATTTCCGTTGGAAAGGAACCCTGACCCGGCCGCCGATTCCCATCGACAGATCGTCGGACTCCGGGCGCGTTTACTTCACCCGGAAATCGACCTTCTCCTCATCGGCGATGTCCATGACAGCCATGAACAAGAGCTGGGCCATGTCCTCCATCCCTTCGGAATCGATGAAGTCGATCCGGTCCCAGGAGGTGTGGTAGGACGGCGCCGGAGCCGATTTTCCGCCCGACGCACCGAACGTCAGAGAAGGAACGCCGGCCCAGAAGAACCAGGCTGTATCCTGCCGCGGCCGGGCCGGGTAGGAGGCCGGGCCTCCGCCGACGACCCGGTGGATATATTTCTCGTTGGCCTTGGTGATGAACGACCAGAACGAGGTGTACGTGGTGGCGCCCGAAGCGGAGAACCGGGGGCCCCCGCCGGGGCCTTCCATGTTGATGAAGACAAGGATCTTGTCCAGGGGGTAAATGGGGTGCTCGACGTAGTACTTGGAACCGGCCACGCCCTGCTCTTCGCTTCCGAAAAAGTTGAAGAGGACCGTCCGCCTGGGCTTGACGGCGGATTTCATGATCGCTTCGGCCACGCCCAGCCCGACGGCCACCGAGGTGGCGTTGTCATCGGCTCCGGGCATGAGATTCCAAGCCCGTCCGAGGTGGTCGAGATGGCCGCCGATGAGGATGACCTCCTCCTTCAGCTTCGGATCCGTGCCCGGAATGACCCCGATGACGTTGAACCCGACGCCCTCGGGATGATGCTCGGTCACGTTTTTAACCGTCATCGTCTTTCCCGTGGCGAACGACCGGGGCTTCAGATCCTTGCGGATTTCGTCGATCGTCGCCTTGTAGGTCCGGCCCGTGCCGGCGAATATGTCGGCCACAACGGCCGCTCCGACGTGATGGTAGATGAAGCCCTCACGGTAGGAATTGTTGGGATTGCCGATCGGGCCGTAATTGTAGATCATCCCCTTGGCCCCGTGGGCGACGGCGTTCTCCAGCTTGTACTGGTGAAAGCAATAATCGCGCCACTTCGGGAAGGTATCGGCGCTGCGCGGCGTCACCGGCGCTTCCGGGTCCATCAGGACGATCTTGCCCTTGACGTCGACACCGGCGTAATCGTCGTAGCCGAGTTCGGGAGCGGTGATGCCGTAGCCCACGAAGACGACCTCGGCCGTCACCTCTCCCGATCCCGACGTCCCGCCGGGAAGGAATTCGGATTCGTAGGTGTAGAATTTTTTCACGATTCCGTCCTTCACCGGGAGATGGAGAGAGCACTCCCCGCCCGGGAAGACCAGGGTGTAAGGATTGGGAAACTTCTGGCGGTACGTGCCGTTGTCGCCGCCGGGTTGAACGCCCCATTTCTTCAGGTGAGAAATCACCCATTCGGCGCTGGCTTCGAATTCGGGCGTTCCGGTGAGGCGGCCGCCGAATTTCTCCGACGTCAATTCCTCGACATAACCGTATAGTGTTTCGCTCCGGATCAAGTGCATCGCCTCCAAGAGCTTCTGCTCGTCGGTCAGGGACGCTTGGTTCTGCGGCCTCTGGGCCGGGACGGAGACCGTCAGGATCAGAACGAACGCGAGAAGAACGGGAATGGTTTTTTTTCGCACGATGGCCTTCCTCCTTCGAAAAGTCCCTGTCAGAATAACACTAAGGGGAGGCCGGAATCAAAAGGCCGACGGGCGTCGGTTTCAGATCCGGATGGCCAGGCCTCCACGGAGGGAGAAACCGTCCAGGATTCCGAAATCGACCATGAGATGGACAACCCGGGCGAGCTTGGCCTTCAATCCGAAGTGGAGTTGGATAAAGGGAAAGAATTTCATCGGGTAATCGAACGGTTCCTCGGAACTCCCCTCTTCAGCCTTCCGTTCGGCATCCTCCTGCTTGAGCTCCAGGAGGGTTTTCGTATCCGATTCGGAAATGATCTCCGTTTCCTCGCCGGGCGCGGCAAGCTCCCCCTCGAAATCGTACCGGATCGTCGTCTCATCCAAGGCCTTGACTCCCGCGGCGCCAAAGCCGAGAGTGAAATAGGGATGGATGACGGCCCGAGGCGCGATGTCCCAACGCAGGCTGAGGAGGAAGGCCATGGGATCGGCCGTCACATCTCCGCTTCCATCGGCCGCGAAGGAAAAGATCTTCATGGTGTCGACGTTTTCGATTTCCATCTCGGTCCGAAGCTCGGTCAGGCCGAATTTCATTTTCGTCTTGACGACCGAAAGCCCCAGGCTGAAGGATCCGTCCTCCCCTCCCGGGTACCAGCGGGCTTCGAATCCGAATGTGTGCCCGCTCGAATCGAACGCCACATCATTTTCAAAGGACCTCTCTTCCCAAGAATATTCGGGATGCTTCTCCCGGATGGAGTCGAGCTGGTTGTTTTTGACCTGCTCGGCCAGGCCCTCGGCCAACCCCTCGAACACGCCCTTCATCAGGTTCAGGCTCCAGGAGCCGTAATGGACCGAAAACTGGAAATGGCCGCCTTTTTTCGCCCTTTCCGCCGCCTGGAGGTCCGGCCCGTCCTGGGCCGCGGCTCTTCCGGGTAAAAACAGAAACAACCCGAGAAAAACAACTATTGTCCTGGATCGAAGCATGTCATCCTCCCGCTGTGATTTTCCCCGACTTCAACATACGCCCTTCTGCCCCAAAGCGCAAGAATTCGGGAAAAGAAAGCCGGGTGTCTCCCGGTCTTGCTCCGGCCCGTTTGCTCTGTCGGCTCGATTCGGCTATCATCGGACGCGGGGCGCGTCGGCCGGCTCTCTCCTGCGGGCCGGAGGCCGATCCCCAAGGAGGTCCGCATGAGAATGATCATACCCGCGCTGGCCGGCCTTGCCGCCGCCTTCCTCGCCATCGCCCTGTCCGCGGCTGAGACCGCCCCCGCCGATCCGGTCAAGGTGATCATGCAAACCAGCAAGGGCGACATCACCCTCGAGTTGTATCCCGACAAAGCCCCACTCACGGTCGCAAACTTTCTCTCATACGCCGACGCGAAATTCTACGACGGCCTGATCTTCCACCGGGTCATCCGAACCTTTATGATCCAGGGCGGCGGTCATCGTCCCGATTTAGCCCTGAAAATCGACAAAAAGCCGATCAAAAATGAATCCGGAAACGGCTTACGCAACGCCCGCGGCACAATCGCCATGGCCCGCGAAGAAGCCCTGGACAGCGCAACCTGCCAGTTTTTCATCAACACCGTGAACAATTACAGCCTGGACGAACAGAAATACTGCGTCTTCGGCAAGGTCGTCGCCGGACTGGACGTCGTCGACGCCATCGCCGCCGTCAAGACCTCGACCCAGAAGGGATATGACGATGTCCCCGTCCAGCCTGTGGTCATCATTTCGGTCCGTCGGGCCGACGCCCAATAACCGACCCGGATCCGCCGGTCATGGGCCGCACGCTCTTCGCCCTGTTCCACCTGGGGCTGTTTTGCGGCCTGGTGGTGTACGGTCTCGTCCTCCTGGCCGGGGGGAGTTCCAACCGCGGATTCACCATCCTGGGGATCATGGGCCTCTACTATATCCTCGTCCTTCACAAGGCGGTCCTGGCGGAAATCGAACGCAAGCGCCGGCTGAAAAAATACGGTCCGGTCGACGGCCTCAAGTGAAACCTTCTTCGGCCCGGGGACGTTTATCCTGACGATGAGGAAGAAGCGCTCCGATCCGTTCGTCTTTCTTTATCCCATCGGCGGGACCGGTTCGAGCGCCATGCGCCGCCCTTTGAAAAAGCGGCGCCGCGACAGGATCATCCGAACCGCGATCCTGTTCGCCCTCCCCTTCCTGCTCATCGCCGCCGTCTACCTCGTGTTCAAGCCGTCCCAACCGCCGGTCGAACACGACCTTTCGGAAGTCCCGCTGGAGCAGCCATCGCTCGCCGCCGCTCCCGAGCCGGCCGTCGTCGAGAGCGTCATTCTTCCGGGCGAAACGCTCTCCGACATCCTTGAAGACAATGGATTGTCTCCGGTCGAAATCGACCGTCTCGTCCGGGAAGTCAAGCCGGTCTTCAACCTGGCCCAAATCGTCGCCGGGCGGACGATGAAGATCGGAATCGACGGCGAGGGACGTCTCCAGTCGCTCGATTACCCCTTGGGCCGGGAGGAATACCTCCTGGTCACCCGGGGCGAATCCGGATATGCGGCCGAACGGAAGGCCTACGCCTTCGAAACCCGTATCTCCTATGTCGACGGAGTGATCGCCGATCACCTGTATGGGGCGATCCTGGCCGGGGGCGAGGGGGCCGGCCTGGCCGCCGAGCTCGAAAACGTCTTCGATTCGGATATTGATTTTTACGCCGGGATCAGAACCGGCGACTGCTTCCGGCTGATCGTCGAGAAGCTCTACCTCGACGGCCGCTTCCGCCGGTACGGCGACATCCTGGCCGCGGAATTCCGGAACGACGGCCGGCTGAGCGAGGGCTACCGATTCACGTATGATGCCGAAGGGAAA
>JAFGEN010000324.1 GCA_016931595.1 Candidatus Aminicenantota bacterium
CCCCGGCGCTATTACCGGATCACGGACGCCGGGCGGCGCGAGCTTGCGACCGAGCTTGTCGGCTGGCGGAGCGTCTGGGAGGCGTTGAGCGCCTTCAGCCGGACCGTTCCTAACGAAAACTGAGAAAACCTCATATAGGAGCCCCTTCATGTTCGACCTGGAAAAAGCCATAAAAGAATGGAAGCGCGGATTATTCCGTCAGGACGCCCTCGAGGAGGTCCTTGTCGCCGACCTCGAGCTTCAACTCCGGGATAGCTACGAGGAAATGAAAGCGGAAGGGCGGGACGAAGCCGAAGCCTTCCAGGCCGCCGTCGCCCGCCTGGGGGACCCGGCCTCTATCGCCGCCGAATACCGGAAAAACGAGGCCGTCGCCCTCAACCGCCGCCGCCCCTTGAGGCCGGGACGGTTTTTCCCGGCTCTCGGCGCCAGCTATCTCAAGACATCCTGGCGGAAAATGAAGCGGCAGAAAGGCTATGCCTTGATCAACATCGCCAGCCTGGCCATCGGCCTGGCCGGAGCTCTTTTCATCTGGCTTTGGGTCCAGGACGAGCTCAGCTTCGACCGGTTCCACGCCAACGCCTCCGCCCTCTTCCGGGTCGAGCAGGACCAAGCCGGAGCCCAGGGCAACTTCCACGTCTACGTCACCCAGTATCCCATGGGACCGGCCATCCAGGCCGCCATCCCCGAGATCAAGTCGACGGTCCGCCAATCGCGCACCGGCGGATTGCTCGTTCGCAACGGCGAAAAGGTCTTTGTCGAAAATCGGGTGACGGCCGTCGACCCGGCCTTCCTGAACGTCTTCACCTTTCCCCTGGTCCGGGGGGACGCAGAAAGCGCCTTGAAAAATCCGGGCTCCATCATCCTGACGGCGGAAGCGGCGGTCAAGTACTTTGGGACCGAGGATCCCGTCGGCAAAACCCTGATCGTCAATCACGCGCATTCCCTGGCTGTGACCGGCGTCCTGAAAAAGATCCCGGCCAACTCGACGATCGGCTTCGATATGATCGTCCCCTTCGAATTCCTCCGCGCTCTCGAAATCAATATCGACGCCTGGGGCTCCAACAACATCATTACCTGGGTCGAGCTTCATGATCCGGCCCAGGCGACGGTTGTGGGAGAAAAGATGACCGGCTATATGACCCAGCGGATATACGATTCGCTCCAAAGCAATCCCGATGCCTTGGCCGAGGCACGAAAGCGCCGCCTGCCTCAATACATGCTCATGCCCCTGCCCGACCTCAGGCTCAAAGCGGTCTTCGGATTCGGGCAGTCCGTCGGCACGATCCAAAGCGTGAAAAGCTTCTCCATGATCGCGCTTTTGGTTCTGTTCATCGCCTGCATCAACTTCATGAACCTGGCCACGGCCCGTTCGGCGGGCCGGGCCAAGGAAGTGGGACTGCGCAAGGTCTCGGGAGCGCTCCGGGGCCAGGTCGTCACCCAATTTTACGGCGAGTCGGTCCTGACCACGTTTCTGGCCCTGATCGCGGCCTTGGCCGCCGTGGCCGCTCTCCGGCCGGCCTTCAACGCCCTGGCCGGGAAGCAGATCCCCTTTGCCGCTCTCCTTTCCCCGGCTTTTCTCGTCGGACTCCTGGCCGCGGTCATCCTGACGGCGGTCATCGCCGGGAGTTACCCCTCCCTGCTTCTCTCCTCCCTGCAGCCGGTCCATGTCTTCCGGCCGGGAGCGAAGGCGGGCGGCCGGAGCCCGCTCCTGCGGCGGGTCCTGGTGACGGTTCAATTCGGATTGTCCATCGCCCTGGTGATCATGATGGGAGTCGTCTACCGGCAGGTCGATTTCATGCGGACGAAATCCCTTGGTTTCGAACAAGAGCGCCTGGTCTATATCCCGCTCCGTGGAGAAACCCGAGCCGCTTATCCGGCCCTGAAAGCGGAGCTTCTCCGCCGTCCGCTCATCCCGGCCGTGACCGGCACGAGCCAGGTGCCGACCTACATCTCGGCCAACTCCTGGGGCGCGCGATGGGAAGGCAGCGACCCCGAAAACCGCGTCCTGATCGGGACCACGGCGGCCGACTTCGATTACCCGGAAACCCTGGGCATCGCCATGGCCGCAGGCCGGCCGTTCAGCCGGGAGCACGCCACGGACAAAGGCGGAGCGTTCATGGTCAACGAGGAAACCGTCCGGCTGATGGGACTCTCCCCCCAGGAAGCCGTCGGCAAAGTCTTCAATTTCCAGGGCGTCCAGGGTCCGATCGTCGGGGTCATGAAAAACTATCATTATTCGCCGGTATCGAACCCCCTCGAGCCGATGGCCGTCGTCGTTCGCCCGGCAGCCGTCCAATTCGCCATCGTCCGTCTGGGCGGAGACACTCGGGCGGCCCTCCAGGAGGTCGAGAAGGCTTGGCGAAACGTCAATCCCCGCTATCCGTTCGAATATCAATTTTTCGACGATGATTATGCCGCAAGCTTCAGCCAGTACGAACGCATGGGGAAGCTGTTGCGGTGGTTCTCCGTCCTGGCCGTGGTCGTCGCCTGCCTGGGCCTCTTCGGCCTGGCTTCCTTCCTGGCCGAACAGCGCCGCAAGGAAATGGGGGTCCGCAAGGTTCTCGGGGCCTCCGAAGGGCAAGTCATCCGCCTGCTGACCAAGGAGTTCGCCAAATGGGTTCTCCTGGCGAATCTC
>JAFGEN010000060.1 GCA_016931595.1 Candidatus Aminicenantota bacterium
ATCACCATGTTTTTTACCGATGATATCAAAGGCGAATACGCACGTCTCAAGGCGAAGGGCGCGGCCGTCCGCGGCGAAATTCAATTCCTCGGGCCGGTCTCGATGTTCATGTTCGAGGACACTTGCGGCAACCTGCTTCAGCTGGCCCAGCATGAGGCGGGGTGAGCGTTCCCCTTGGAAATCGATCAAACCCTTTATGTCACGAACCGCCGGGAGTGGCGGGCCTGGCTGAGGAAGAATTACCGGGCGGAAAAATCCATCTGGCTCATCTTCTACAAGAAGGATTCGGGAAAGCCGCGGATCCCTTACAACGACGCGGTCGAGGAAGCGCTCTGCTTCGGCTGGATCGACAGCACGATCAAGAAGATCGACGTGGAGCGTTTCGCCCAGCGATTTTCTCGAAGGAATCCGAAAAGCCCCTATTCCCAGGCCAACACGGAGCGGTTGCTGGCCATGATCGCGAAGGGCAAGGTCGCGAAGGATGTCTTGGAGACCTACGGCGTGCCGGAGGAAAAAAAGTTCAAGGTTCCTCCCGATATTCTCAAGGCCATTAAAGCCGATAAGGAAGCCTGGGCGAACTTCCGGAAGCTCTCTCCTTCCTACATCCGCATCCGGGTCGGCTTCATCGAACGCTCCCGCAGCCGTCCGGATTTTTTCAAGAAGCGGTTGGATTACTTCATTAAGATGACGGCCAAGGGCCGGACGTTCGGCTTCGGGGGGATCGAGAAGTATTATTAAATTTTCCGGGGAGAAACCGGAAAGCGTCATCTTCCGGTTATGCTATAATCCGCTCGAAATGGACGAACCGCGCCTGTTCGCCGACGACCCCACGACTCCGATGATGGAGCAGTATTTCCGGATCAAGTCGGCCCACCCGGACGCCATCCTGTTTTTCCGTTTGGGGGATTTCTACGAGATGTTCTACGAGGATGCGGCCGTCGGCTCGCGGGTCCTCGAGATCGCCCTGACCTCGCGCCAAAAAGTCCCGATGTGCGGCGTGCCCTACCACGCCCTCGCCCAGTACTCGGCCAAGCTCCTTCGGCGGGGCTACAAGGTCGCCATTTGCGAGCAGGTCGAGGATCCCAAGCAGGCCAAGGGCGTGGTCAAGCGCGAGGTCATCAAGATCCTGACCCCCGGAACCGCGGTCGAGGTCGACCCGGAAGCGGCCAAGGAAAACGTCTATATCGCCGCCCTGATCGTCGACAACGAGGGCTGGGGTCTGGCCCTGATCGACCTGTCCTCGGGCGAAATGCGAGTGCTCGAAGGCTCGGCGGCCGAGGCCAAGCGTTTGGTCGATGAGCTGGCCAAGGCCTCGCCCAAGGAGATCGTCCACCCGGAAGGGGAGGAGAACGCGGCCGGGCCATACCTGAAAAATGGCGACTTCAAGACCGTCGTCCGAAGCGCCGTCGAACCCTGGGCCTTCGACTTCACCCAGGCCCGCCATTCCCTGCATGAGCATTTCAAGGTTTCGACCCTGGCCGGCTTCGGCCTGGAGGGGAAGACCCGGGCCGTCTCGGCCGCCGGGGGGCTCCTTTTTTACCTCAAACGGGTCAGGAAGGATTCGCTGGCCCTGGTCCATCGCCTTTCCTTTCTTCCCGCAGGGGATGCCTGTGTTCTCGACCCGGCCACGATTCGAAACCTCGAGCTGGTCCGAAACCTCCGCGATCAGAAAGTCGATCATTCGCTTTTGGATGTCATCGATTTCACCGTGACCCCCATGGGCGGGCGCCTGCTCCGGAACCGCCTCCTGGCGCCGCTTCTCGACCCGGTCGAAACCAACCGCAGGCTGGATGCGGTCGACGAACTGCTCAACGAGACGATCGGGCGCTCCGAAATCCGCGAGACCCTCAAGGGCATCCTGGATTTAGAGCGACTGACCGGGAAAATCGCCCTGGCCGCAGCCCATCCCCGGGACTTCGTGGCCATGAAAAGATCCCTCCAGCCGCTTCCCGGACTCCTCGAGCTCCTGGCCCCATTCACCTCCGCCCTGCTTTCTGAAATCCGGGACGGCTGGGATAGCGCCGAGGATACAGCCGCCCTACTCGAGAGAGCCGTCCTGGACGAGCCGGCGTTTCTTCTGACCGAGGGAGGGCTTTTCAAGGACGGCTACAACACGGAGCTTGACGAGCTGCGGTCGATCAGCCGTTCCGGAAAGTCGTTTATTTCCATGCTCGAAAAGCGGGAGCGGGATCGGACCGGGATCTCCTCTCTCAAGGTCCGCTACAACCGGAACTTCGGCTATTTCATCGAAGTCACCAAGTCCAATTTGAGCCAGGTCCCGTCCGATTATTACCGCAAGCAGACCCTGGTCTCTTCGGAACGGTTCCTGACCCCCGAGCTCAAGGAATACGAGGACAAGGTCCTCCATGCCGAGGAGCGGATCGGTCAGCTCGAATTCAAGCTGTTCGGCGAACTTCGTGAAACGGTGGCCCGGGAATCGCCCCGTTTGCTTCGGATCGCCTCGGCCGTCTCGCGCCTCGATGTCCTGGCCGGTCTGGCCGAACTGGCCGCCCGGCGGGATTATGTCCGTCCCCGGGTCGATGCCGGCGACCAGCTCGAGATCCTCGACGGCCGCCACCCGGTGGTCGAAACGATGGGACTGGAACCCTTCATTCCCAATGACACGCACCTGGACCGGGACGGAGACCAGATCCACATCATCACCGGCCCGAACATGGGCGGCAAGTCGACCTACCTCCGCCAGACGGCCCTGATCGTCATCCTGGCCCAGATGGGCTCGTTCGTTCCGGCCAAATCGGCCCGGGTCGGAGTGGTCGACCGGATCTTCACCCGGATCGGGGCCATGGATTTCCTTAGCGTCGGCCAGTCGACTTTCATGGTCGAGATGATCGAGACGGCGGCCATTCTCCACAACGCCACGCCCCGTTCGCTCATCCTGCTGGACGAAATCGGCCGGGGGACCAGCACCTTCGACGGTCTGAGCCTGGCCTGGGCCGTGGCTGAATACCTCCACGAACAGGAAGAGGTTCGGGCGAAAACTCTTTTTGCCACCCATTACCACGAGCTGACCGAGCTGGCTCTGACCTTCCCCCGGATCAAGAACGCCCATGTCACGGTGAAGGAGTGGAGGGACGAGATCGTCTTCCTCCGGAAGATCGCCCCCGGCCCTTCCGACCAGAGCTACGGCATCCATGTGGCCAAGCTGGCCGGCATCCCGGCCCCGGTGGTCTCCCGGGCTCGGGAGATTCTCTTCAACCTGGAGAAGCGGGAGTTGGACGAGGCCGGCCGTCCGCGGCTGGCTGTTTCCATGGCCGAAGCGCCGGACCCGAGCCAGCATCTCCTTTTTACCGATGACCGGGAGCTGGCCGCCTTTCGGGAAATCCGGGAGGCGCTCCACGGATGCGACCCGCAGCGGCTGACCCCGCTGGAGGCCCTCTCTCTCCTGGACCGCCTGGTCGGGAAGGTGAAGGACGTCTCCTCGCCCGAGGTCCCGACAAAGAATAAATAGCCGGGCCGGAGGCCCGGTCTCAGCGGGGAGACAGGACTGAATAGGGGTTTTCGACCTCTGGACGATAGGCCAGAGACCAACCGAACAATTCCTCCTCCCGGTCGCGTTTTTGCGAAATCTCGAAAGAGGCAAGGGCTCGATTCGCATCGGGAATAGCGACCGGCGGCGGG
>JAFGEN010000061.1 GCA_016931595.1 Candidatus Aminicenantota bacterium
GAGATGGCTGCAGTTGCGAGGCGCGCCCTGGCTCCGAGGCGTCGCAAAGGACGGCAAAGCCCGAAGGGTGACGCTGCCCTCACCTCGTTAAGAACGAACCTGAGGACTGCGAACCCTTCGTAACGAAGCAATTGCGGCCATATCGGCTCGCCCGAAGGGTAAATCCTCATATTTTCTATCTTATTTAAAACAAAAGAATTATAAGAATTTTAAAATATTTATGAATAATCCAGGCTATATCGATATGAACATGGTCCGCGCCCAAGTCTGCTCTCATCCGACAGAATGGCCGTATTGCGGTTATGGAGAGATTTTTCAGCCGGAAGCAGATCATCGCAACAGACTCGTTGACAGGGAAGAATTGATGAAATTCTTCGGAGCACGCAACCTCGAAGTGATGAAATCTATGCGGACAGAATGGATCGATCACGCCATGCGAACCGGCAGGGTCGAACGAGATTCCCCCAGTGTAGAACCCCAGTCTAGATTGACATCGCGTTCATCGTAATATAAACAAGGTCTATCAGACGATGAAACGCGTCGCACGTTCCGGCCGGATTGTCGAGGGAATCTCGCCGCTCCTTCTCATCCTGGCCGCCGCCGGCTTCCTCCATGGAGACATCCAGATGACACCATCGAACCAGATTACGCTTCCGGAAACCGTCGGCGAATGGAAGCGGGAGAGCACGCCCCGCCGAATCGACGAATCGAACATCTTCGAGTACATGAACGGCGGAGGCGAGCTTTATCTCAGCTATCACTTCGACCATCTTCTGGTTTATACCTACCGCGATGGGTCTGAGAACGAGATCCTGGTCGAAGTGTATTTCATGAAGGAGCCGAGGGACGCGTTCGGCCTCCTCTCCCTGGACTGGGGCGGAGAAACCGTCGAGATGAACGAAGCGTCGGAGAGCGACGCCGCTGATGCTTTTTTTCCCGCGGCCCGGGCCCTTTACGGAGAAGGTTTGCTGAGGGCCTGCGCCGGCCGCCTGTACCTTCGGATCATGGCCGCCCGGAACGTTCCCGGGGTTAAGGACGTCATCCTGAGTCTGGGCCGTTTTCTTGCCGCGGGCCGGGAGAAACCGTCCGCGCCGGAATTCATAAGGGGCCTCTCGTTCGTTTTGTCTTCTTGGTCCGTCCGCCGGGACCGGACGGCGTATTTTTACAACCACCTGGTTTTAAACTCCTTGTTTTACCTCAGCCATGAAAACATCCTCGACCTGGGCCCTTCCACGGAAGCCGTCCACTTCGAACTCGAACACGTCCAGGGGAAATCCGTTCGGAAACCCGTCCGGCTCCTCATGATCCGCTATGAAGACGCGGACCGGGCATCCCGGGCTCTCGAGGTGTTCAGGATGGTCTACCTTCCGGATAAAAAATCCGGAGAAACTCCCACGCTTACCGGAGCCGGTCCGAGGACATATTCCGTGGAGGACGGCTGGATGGGATTCCGAAGGATGGGACGCCGAATCGCTCTCGTCTTCGCCTGTCCCGACCGGGAATCAGCCCTGGAGATCCTGGAACGCGGCGTCGGTTTTCAAGACCTGCATGATGAATAGGACAACGTAGCTGAAGACACAGAGCCAAGGAGGGAAACGATGAAACAATCCAAATCCCCGGTCACAAGAAGGGATTTTCTCCGCGGAACGGCCGGCGCGGCCCTCGGGCTGGCCTTGTTGGGTCCCGAAGGCCTCAAGGCATCCGGACGGACCCAAGGTCGAAGCACGGTGATTCTCGTCCGAGACCGCGAGGTCATGGACGCATCCTTGCGGGTGAACAAGAAAATCCTGACGGACATGCTCGACCAGGTCTTGACCGGGGTCACCGGCGAAAGCGGGCCGAGCGAAGCCTGGAAGAAGCTCGTCCGGCCGGACGATATCATTGGGCTGGCGCCGACGCCCTTCATGAATCCGACCCACGATGAGCTGATGGACGCGGTCAAGGAGTCCCTGGTCCGTGCCGGCATCCCCGCCGCCAACATTCGGAATGCCCAGGGGCGTTCGGTCGACCTGGCGCCCCTCACCGCGTTGATCTGCATGCCCGGCCTCAAAGCCCATTGGCTGACGGGCGTCGGTACAGTCATTAAGAATTACATTATGTATTCCGGAGCCCCGCGGAATTACCACTACCAGGACAGCGCCAAGCTGGGCGAAATCTGGAACCTGCTTCATGTCAAGGGCAAGACCAGGCTGATCCTGGTCGATGCCCTTCATCCGGTATGCGACAAGGGCCCCCAAGTAGACCCGCGCTACCGCTGGGCCTATAACGGCCTGATCGCCGGGACCGACCCGGTCGCGGTGGAAACGGTCGGCCTGAAGATCATCCAGGCCAAACGGGACGCCCTGCGCGGAGAACCATGGCCGCTGTCTCCCCCCCCGATCTGCATCGAAGCGGCCGACCGCGTCTATCATCTCGGGACGAGCGACCCGGGAAAGATCGACATCCGGAAGGTCGGCTGGACGGAGGACGCCCTCGTTTAATTCGCGTTCTTTTCAGCTGACCATCGTGACCGGTTCGGCGCGGCGCCGATTTAAAGACTGTCCGGTTATTTGGAGGATCTCTTTTCGATCCGGATCCCCTGGTAGTACTTCTTCAGGATGTCGGTGTAGAGAGCGCCCTTCTGAGCCATCCGGAAAGCCCCGACCTGGCACAGCCCGACTCCGTGGCCCCACCCTTTTCCTGAAAACAGGAAATGGGTCAGCCGGTTTTCGGCGTCTGTTTCACGGTCGATGACGAAGAGGGTATCCCGAAGGTTGAGAATCTGGCGGATTTTCAATCCCTTGGCCAAGGCCCGCCCCTCCTGGCCGACGATTTCCAATTCGACAACCCGTCGGGAGGCTCCCCTTTTCAGGGGAATCAGGTCCATCAGGCGTCCGACGGGATAGAATTGGTTGATCCGCGCCTCTAAATCCTCGCGGGAAGTCCGGACCTGCCAGGTGTGGAACTGGGAGGGTTGGTCCAGAATGTTGGTCAAGGGGACAGACCAGGCCTGGATGAGGGTGACCCGGCCGTCGCGCTCGACCCATTGGATGGAATCGCCCGGCTCGAGGTCGAGGACGGAAACGAAGAGAGACGCCCCTTCCATGTTGCGGACAAGATATGGATTCGGACCGAGAGGAACAGACCGGGGGCCGTCATCCGTCGAAACCAGAAGCAAGCCCGATTCGACGGACCGCAGGATTCCTCTCTGGAAGAGATCGCGGGACAATCCCAAGATCCGGAAAAGCGCGGCCGCCGCCTCGGCCCGGGTCATGGGGACCTCGCCGCGGTTGGCCAGTTCCCGGCTGAAGATTTCGGAGACGATGAAATACGCCGCCGACGGTCTTTCCTCGTCGGCAAGGCCCGGCCACCCCTTCGTCGCATGGTCGGCTTCGCTTTTTCCCACGAGCGTCTGGATCCGTTCCTTCCAGCCGAAGGCGTCGCGAACCGCCAGGGCGAAGGCTTTGGGCGTCACGGGTTCGTCCCCGAATTCCAAGAACGCGGGAATCGGTTTTTTCCCCGCCGCAACCGCCGCCCGGGAAATCCACTCGGCCGCTTCCGTCGCGGGAAGCGGCGACCGGAACCAGGCTGGGTCATGTTTCGGATTAAAAATCCCCAGGGCGGCTGGAACGGCCATCCCGATGGAAAGGTTCCTCCCGGCCTCGAAATAGGCGGGCAGCCGGGCGGTGCTTCTCAAGGAATGGGACCAAACGCTTTCCATGACGCATTCGGTGCTCCGAAGATAAGGCACGGGGTCTCCATCGAAAATCTCCTCGGCGTTTTCCGTCATCCCGCCGCAGGTGCTCGTGTACAGGGCGTTGATGAGCTCGCCGCGGTAAACGGCCACCTCCCCCTCCGTCTCCTCGACCGCCCGGGTGCCGGCCGGATGCTCGATGCTCATCCCTTCGTAAACCTGGGATTGGGGCGTCGCCAGGAGGTCGAAGCCGAGATCCCGGTACTGGCCGAGATTTTTCAGCGCGTAGGTCCGGGCGGCGACAGCCTGGGCCTTGAGGGCTTCGGGTTCGCCGTAAAGATAAGGCGACAATTCACCAGGGACGACTCCCTTGAGATAATCTTCCAGGTTGAGGACGTTGATGAGGAGGGTGCCCCGGGAACTTCCCCTGAGGATAAAGATGCCGCGGTAATTGCGGCCGCCGTATGTCAGATAGCTCTGGGGATTGGTCGGGATGAAATAAAGGGCCGCCTCCTCGGGAACATCGATCAACCGGCCCTGGATCAGAACGCGACGCGGTCCGCTTTCATTCCGGTTGATCTCCTCCCGGATGATCCATGATTCAGGAAAACCCAAGGCCGCCAGCACCTTGATATAGGAAAGGGCCTCGCCCCTGGTGAGGAAATCGCCGACACGGACCTGGTAGACTCCGTCAAGATTTTCGTCTTTCCCTTCTGCCACGACCGCTGCCCGGTCGATTTTGTCCCGAAGCTTTAAGGCGGCCTTTTCTGCATCCGCCCTGCGGCGGGATTGGAAGACCTGGAGGAGGAATTTTTCGTTCAGGGGATCCTTGCGCCCGATGACCCGGGCTTCTGAGACATCCCCGGCCAGAAGGTCATAACTCGAGGCGGCTTGATAAACCTTCATCCCCGAAGAAGCCCGGACAACGGCCTCGTCCAAGTTGAGACCAAGGGCGATTCTGATCACCGGTTGTGGAATCAAAAAGCCCTGAAAAAAAGTCGCCTCCTGGCCGAACTCGACCGGCCGTCCGGCGATGAAAAAGAGCAGGAGGAAGCTCAGAAAACAGTATTTATAGTTCCGGCGCAGGATTCTTGACATGGTTAAAAGGTGGTAATTTGCTGAAGGGCGTTCCTCCGTCAATCTAACCTAAATCGACTGTCTTTGTCAAGCAAAAAATTCAACCGGTGCTACCGAACGTTCTTCATCCACAATATGTTGGGGGTACGAGAAAAAGAAACACCACGCTATATCGTTATTTCTCTTTCTGTGATGTCTCTGTTTCCGGCTTCACCCGAACCGCCGCGATCAATCTTTGCGTCCTGCAAAACTCCTGTTTTCCCGCCATTTTGATTTTTCATTTGAATGGGCTATAATTTCGGACCGTTAATCCCTCGACAAGGATAGGACATGTCAAACATCGGGAACTATGATGAGCGCTACAAAACGTTCTCCTGGGAGCAGGCCGCAAACGAACTGGATTACAAGCCCGGCGGCGTGATCAACATCGGCTGGTACTGTTCCGACCGCATCTGCGATCTCGGCAAGGGCGAAAAAACCGCCTTGATCTGGGAAGGTCTTGGAGGGGCCGAAAAGACGTACACGTATCACGACATCCGCCGGGCCTCCAATACGATCGGCGCCTTCCTCCGCGGCCTCGGCATCCGGCCCGAGGACCGGGTTTGTCTCTTCATGGACAAGGTCCCCGAACTCTACCTTGGCGTCCTGGGCATCCTTAAGATCGGGGCCATCGCCCAGCCGCTGTTCTCGGCCTTCGGCGACGAATCGCTGTTCGTCCGGCTGGACAACGCCCAAACCCGGGCAGTCATCACCCAGAGAAAGCATGCCCCGAAGGTCCGCAAGATCCTCGACAAGCTGCCCAATCTTGAATTTTTGATCATCGTCGACCACGACGGCAAGCCCCTCAGGGAACGCGAAGTCGCTTTTTCATTGGAAAAGTCCGAGCCCGTCGAAAAGATCGAGATTCATCCAACCCTGGCTGAAAGTCCATCCCTCCTTCATTACACTTCCGGAACGACCGGCCTGCCCAAGGGCGTCAAGCACGTTCATTATTCGCTCCTGGCCCAATACATGTCCGCCCGCTGGGCCCTCGATCTCCGCGACGACGACATCTATTGGTGCACGGCCGACCCCGGCTGGGTCACCGGGACATCCTACGGCGTGATCGGCCCCTGGTGCCTCGGGGTGACCCAGTGCGTCCTCGATTCGGGCTTCTCGGCCGATGCCTGGTACAAGTTCATCGAAAAACACCGGATCTCCAATTGGTATTCGGCTCCCACGGCCATCCGCTCGCTGATGAAGGCCGGCGAAGAGGTCATCAAAAAATACGACCTCTCCAGCCTCCGGGCATTGTCCAGCGTCGGCGAACCGCTCAATTCCGAGGCGGTCATCTGGTCTGAGCGGGTGTACGGCAAGCCCTTTCTGGACACCTATTTTCAGACCGAGACCGGCTCGATCATGATCACCAATTACCAGGGGATGAAGGTCAAGCCGGGATCGATGGGCAAGCCCTTCCCCGGCACAACGGCCGTCGTTTTGGACCAGAAAACGTTCGAGCCCATCCCCGAATCGGGCAAGATCGGCCTGATCGCCCTGAAGCCGGGCTGGCCGTCGATGATGCGGACCTACTGGAACAACGAGGAAACCTACGGCAAAAAATTCAAGAACGGCTGGTACATGACCGGCGACCGGGCCAGCATCGACAAGGAAGGGTACTTCTGGTTCGTCGGCCGGGACGACGACATCATCAACACCGGCGGCCACCTGGTCAGCCCGTTCGAGGTCGAGTCGGCCCTGATTGAACATCCGGCCGTGGCCGAATCGGCCGTCGTCAGCAAGCCCGATCCGATCAATATGGAGGTCGTCAAGGCCTTCGTCACCCTGAAGGCCGGTTTCACCCCCAGCGCCGACCTCGACCTGGAGATCATGAATTTCATCCGAAAGAAGCTCTCCCCCCTGGCCATGCCCCAGGAGATCGAGTTCACCGATGCCCTGCCCAAGACCCGGAGCGGGAAGATCATGCGCCGAATCCTCAAGGCCAAGGAATGGGGCGAGGAGATCGGCGACACCTCGACCCTGGAAAACGACTGAAATCCAATTCCATAATAAGGAGTCCGGAATCATGGCCGACGAACTGAAAGACATCGTCCTCAAGTACGTCATCGCGGAGTACCTGGAAGACGGGGCCGACCCGATCACCTACGACACTCCGTTGATCTCGGGCGGGATCGTCGATTCATTCTCGATGGTTTCCCTCAAGCGCTTCCTCGAGAACAAGTACAAGATCAGCATCCCCGACGACCAGGCCACCCCCGAGGCCTTCGACTCGGTCGACAAGATCGCCGTCCTCGTCCGGAAGTTCACCCAGGCCTGAGAGATCCCTGGCCTGCGGCCCGGCGAGCCGGCTTTCGTCCGTCTCCGTCCGGGTGGCGGGTCAATCGATACGGGAAACCACAAGGAGATACATCAGCCATGTCCTATTCGGAAAAAACGCGCACGACGTACCAGGGCGTCCTCCAGGGGCTGAAGGACGCCGGCCTGTTCAAGCAGGAACGGTTCATCCACTCGCCCCAGGCGGCCGATATCGAAGTCGAGTTCCCTTCGGGCGCCACGGTTCGCAAGGTCATCAACATGTGCGCCAACAACTACCTCGGCCTCTCCAGCCATCCCGAGGTGGTCAAGGCCGCTCACAAGGGGATGGACGAACGCGGATACGGCATGTCCTCGGTCCGGTTCATCTGCGGAACCCAGGACATCCACAGGACACTCGAGGAAAAAGTCACCGAGTTCCTCGGAACGGAAGACACGATCCTCTTCCCCTCCTGCATGGACGCCAATGCCGGCGTCTTCGAAGCCATCCTGACCAAGGACGACGTCATGATATCCGACCGGCTCGTCCACGCCTCGCTCATCGACGGCATCCGTCTCTGCAGCGCGATGCAGGACACGTACAAACACGCCGACATGGCCCACCTCGAACAGAAGCTCGAGATGCACCAGGATCGGCGCCACCGCCTCGTCATCACCGACGGCGTCTTCAGCATGGACGGAGATACCGCTCCCCTGGACAAGATGTCCGAGCTCTGCGAGAAATACGACGCGATGATCCTGGTCGATGATTCCCACGCCTCGGGCTTCATCGGCAAGACCGGCCGCGGAACCCATGAAAAATACGGCGTCGTCGGCAAGATGGATGTCATCACCACGACCTTCGGTAAAGCCCTGGGCGGGGCGACCGGGGGCTGCGTCTCGGGCCGCCGCGAGCTGGTCGAGATGTGCCGGCAGAAAGCCCGGCCTTATCTTTTCTCCAATTCGATCGCCCCGGTCGTCGTCGAGGGCATCCTCAAGGTTTTCGAGATCCTCATGGCTTCGACCGAGCGCCGCGACAAGCTGGAGAAAAACGCCGCTTACTGGCGAAAAGGCCTCCAGGAGGCCGGGTTCGTCCTCAAGGAAGGCGATACCCCGATCGTTCCGGTTATGCTCTTCAACGCCAAACTGGCCGGGGATTTCTCCCGGGCTCTTTACGATGAGGGGATCTATGCCGTCGGGTTCTTCTTCCCCGTCGTCCCCCAGAGCCAGGCCCGGATCCGGACCCAGATTTCGGCCGGACACGAGATCCACCACCTCGACAAGGCTCTCGAAGCATTCATCAAAGTCGGGAAGAAATTCGACATCCTGGGGAAAACCCGCCAGGAGATCATCGACCGCTTCGGAATGTAAAACCGGCCGCCCGGTCCGAAGCCCGACAAAAAGAAAAAAAGCCGGCCCGCCAAAAGGCGGGCCGGCTTTTTTCTTTTTCAGACCGCCTTGATGTCGGTTTTCTTTTTCGTCAGGAGCGAAAAGATGATCAAGGCCGCAAAGCTCAGCGGGATCGAAATGATCCCCGGATTATTGAGGGGAATCGGCGCCGAGGCCGGATCCTTCCCGTACAGGGAGTAAAGGGTCGGGGAGAACAGAATCAAGCCGATCGACGACACGATCCCGACAATGATGGACGCCGTGATCCCCCGGCCGGTCGTCCTCTTCCAGAAGAGCATCATGACGATCGAGGGCAGGTTGGCCGAGGCGGCCACGGCGAACGCCAGGCCGACCAGGAAGCTGACGTTGACTCCCTTGAAGATGATCCCAAGAATAATGGCGATGATCCCGACGACGAAGGCGACGATCTTCCCGACGAACACCTTCTGCTTGTCGCTCTTGATGATCCCGGCGTAGCGGTCCATCAAGTCGTGGGCCACCGCGCCCGAGGCGGCGATGATCAGGCCGCTGACAGTCCCGAGGACGGTGGCGAAGGCGATGGCCGAAATCATGGCGAAGAGGAAGGTGCCGAAGGATCGGGCCAGGAGCGGCGCGGACATGTTGTCATCGGCCAGGTTGATGACCCCGTTGGTCATCGCTCCCAGGCCCATGAAGAGGGTCAGAATGTAGAAAAAACCGATCGCGGCGATGGCCACGATCGTCGATTTCCGGGCGGCCGCGGCGCTGGGCACGGTGTAATAGCGGATCAGGATATGCGGCAAAGCGGCCGTCCCTAAAAACAAGGCCAGCATCAGGGAAATGAAATCGATCCGGTCGACCGGTTTCCCTTCGATCTTGAACTTCAAGCCGGGCCGAAGGATTTTATTCCCCGGTGTCTGGACCGGATAATAAACGGTGACATTGTCCTGGCCGTCGGTGAAGGATACATTCTTCCACTGCTCGACCCGGGTATCCGGCGATCCGATTTTAGACAGGAATTTAAAGGGATTGAGGCTTCCGGTGGCCGCATCCGGACCCGTTTTGCCGTCAATCGCGGTCAGGCGGCCGGCCTGCCTCAAGATATTGTCCTTGGAAGCCGGGGCGCCGTTGATGATTGTCCCGCCGTCATACTTAACGACGACCGATTGGGTTTCATGAAGAATGACCTCCCCCGGGCCGGCTCCGGGAACGATCTGCCACCAGCTTTCCCGGCCGTCCTGAAGAAGGGCGGCGAACCGAAGCGTCTTGGCCTCGGCGGTCCGGAGCACTTGGTAAGCCCCGTCGGCCAAGACCAGGGCTCCTTCCGATTCGGTCGCCGCGATCGTTTGGTTTTCCCGGAAGGGGACCTGGCCGCCCTGGTCCGGCGCGGTCGACAATCCCCGGAAGAGGACGACGATGACCACCACCGTGGAGAAAACAATCAGGAGGGCGCCCTTGATGAACTGGACATAGGTCGTCGAGGTCATCCCGGCCGTGGCCACGATGGTGATGACGATCATCCCGACCATGATCACCCCGATAAAATGAGGGAGGCCGAGAAGGGGCGTGACCAGGACACCGGCGCCGACCATCTGGGGGATAAGGTAGCACAGGGAAACCACCAGGGTGCTGATAGCCGCCAGGAGCTTGATGCCCCGGTGGTTGTAATTCGCATCCAGGGCGTCGGTGAAGGTATATTTGCCGAGCCGTTTCAAGGGTTCGGCGACGATGAACAAGGCCACGATCCAGCCGGCCAGGTATCCGATGGAATAAAGAAACCCGTCGTAGCCGGCCGTGGCGATCATGCCGCAGATCCCCAGGAACGAGGCCGCCGACAGGTAGTCCCCGGCAAAGGCAATCCCGTTGACCGACCAGTGGATCTTGCCGCCGGCGGCGTAGTATCCGCTGGCCGACTTGGCCTTTCGGGCGAAATAGAACGACAGGGCCAGGACGGACGCGACAAAGGTGACGAAGAGCACGACGGAGAGGACGTTCATGCGTTCCTCCCCGCGGCATCCGCGCCTTTCATTTCTCTTTCCTTCTTCAGGCATGCCCGGCTGTAGATCAGGGCCAGGATCAAGGCGACGATAATCAACCCGAATCCGTAGACAACGGCCAGGTTCAGGCCCATGAAAACGGTTTTTTCCATCAGGGCCGGCTTGGCGAGGTTGATCGCCACGAATCCAGCGTAGAACAGGGCGTAGGCGATAAACAACCGCGCCCCGAGTTTGCGCTTGAAGGGAAAGGCCAGGTCCTTGCCCGTGGTCACCGCCGGTTCATGCAGCATGTCGAAGTCTCCTTTATCGAATAGCTTCGCTTCCGGGACCGTCGCAGCAGTCCTCGGATATCGAAAACATGCTAGCTTTTATCCCATACTTCAGGCCATAAAATCAAGGCTTTTATAATTGACAGCCCTTCCCGGGCGATGATATCTTTCCGGGAGTGAGTCATACCGTCCGGGTCAACCTCCACTCCCATTCCCATTTCAGCGACGGCGACCTCTCCCCCGAAGCCCTGGCCGGAATCCTGGCCGAAGCCGGAATCAGGGCCGCCTCGTTGACCGATCATGACTCCATCCTCGGCCTCGAAGCGTTCGCCTCGACCCTGGCCAGGAAGGGAATCGGGACTGTCAGCGGCGTCGAGTTGACGGCCGCTTCGCCCCTGGGAGGGGAATGCCATATCCTCGGCTACGGCTTCGATCCCCATCATCCCGCCCTCCAGGAACACTTGAAGCTTGTCTCAGGTGCCGGGAAAAACCGGGGCCGCGGCTCAGGGTCTTTATCCCAACCCGGCAGCCGCACCGGCGGTCTTCCGGAATACCGTCCGGCGGCCGTCACCGTGCCGGCGGCCCAAGTCATTTCAGTGGTCCACCAGGCCGGGGGGACGGCCTTCCTGGCCCACCCGGTGATCCCCGGGCAGCCATGGGACCGTCCTTCCCTTGTTCGTCTGATCCAAAGTTTGAAAAACCTGGGTCTGGACGGAATCGAGGCCTTTTACGAGGAGTACCCTGAATCGCTCCGGCACGAGTTGGCCGTCCTGGCCAAGGACTTCGGGTTGCTCGTCTGCGGAGGAAGCGATTTTCACGGGGTGAACCGTCCGGGGCTGTCCGGCCTGGCCGTTGACGTTCCGGCCTCCGCCTGGAAGGAATTCCGAAAGTCCGTCCTCCACGGCGGCGGCGACACGGCCGGCCTTCGGGTCAAACCGAAGGGCGGACTGCCCCAGTCCGAACCTCCCGCCGGAAAAACGAAAGGATTCTGGGTCCGGATCCTTGTCCCGACGGTCCTGGCCATCAGCCTTTTTCTCGGAGCCCTTTTTCTCGTTCTGATTCCTTCCTTTGAGAGCCGCCTGCTCGACAGGAAGCGGGACATGATCCGGGAACTGACGAACGTCGCGTTCGGCGTCTTGGCCGAGTACGAAGCCGAGGCCGACCTGGGACATCTCCCCCCCGAGGAAGCCAGGAAGGCGGCCGCCGACAGGATTCGGGGGCTGCGTTACGGCGACGAGGGCAAAGATTATTTCTGGATCACCGACCTGCATCCCCGGATGATCATGCATCCTTACCGAACCGACCTCGACGGTCAGGACCTGACCCAGTTCAAAGACCCACGGGGCGTCCGGATTTTCGTCGAATTCGTCCGGGCGCTCAAGGACCGCCCCGACGCCTTGATGGAATACGTCTGGCAATGGAAGGACGACCCGGAGCGCCTGGCGCCCAAGGAATCATATATCAAGAAATTCGAGCCCTGGGGATGGATCCTCGGAACGGGATTGTATATCGAGGACGTTCGCCGGGAAATTCGGACGGTGGCCGCCCGCCTCATCCGAATTTCGGCCGGAATCAGCGCGCTTTGCATTCTTCTCCTGGCCTTCGTCGCCGGCCAGAGCCTGCGGGCCGAGCGCCGCCGCCTGGTTGCGGAGGAGGACCTCAGGAATTCCCACGAAAAATACCGGGCCTTGTCCGAATCCTCGACCGAGGGAACTCTTCTTCTCCTGGATAACCGGCCGGCCTTTGCCAATGCCCGGATGCTCGAGATGCTGGGTTATACGGAAGGAGAGCTCGGGCTTCTCGACTTGACCGACCTGTTCCCCGAAGAGCTGTCCGTACGCCTCGACGGAGTGCCGGTCACGGCCGCCCTGGGCGACGGCTGGACCGGAAACCTCGAAACGGAGACGATCATTCAGGCCCGCAACGGCCGGACGATCAAGGTCGGACTGACCGTCAGCCGGGTTGTCCTGGGCGGACGCGACGGCTACGTCCTGGCCGTGCGGGACATCAGCCGGGCCGGGGGCCCGGGCGGCGATCCCCGGGGTCGGGAATTCGAACGCGACAATCTTCTCGGAGAGCTCCAAGCCTCTCTTCTTTTCCTCAGGGAGCCGGTCGGCCCGATCAGTGTCAAGCCCGTTTTTTGCGACATCCAGGAGAGCATCACCGGGGCAGCGGCCCTCATGTCCGTGGCCGGGGCCGGGGCCGTGGTCATCACGGCCGGAGAGACTCCGGTCGGGCTGGTGACCGACCGGGACATCCGGTCCCGGGTGGTGGCCGTGGCCCGGTCGTCGGACCGCCCGGTGATGGAAGTGATGAGCGCGCCGTTGATCTCTCTGGATGAGAGCGCCCTGGTCTACGAGGCGATCCTGGCCATGCGGGAAAACAACATCGATCAAATCTTGGTCCGCGACGAAGCCGGCCGAGTGACCGGGATCCTCCGCAACCGCGACCTCCTCCTCTTCCATCGGTTCTCTCCCGCCGTCCTGACCGCCGAAATCAAGCGGAGTCAAACGCCCGAGGACATTGCCCGAGCCAGGAAGGATCTTCCCCCGCTGGTCAAGACGCTGGTCCAGGGCGGGGCCAAGGCCCGTCATATCACCCGGGCCGTCACCGCCGTCACCGATGCAGCCACCGAGCGGCTGCTCGATCTGGCCATCGAAAAGCTGGGCCCGCCCCCGGCCGCCTATGCCTTCCTGGCCCTGGGGAGCCAGGGCCGCGAAGAGCAGACTCTGTTCACCGACCAGGATCACGCCATCGTCTTCGAGGACGTCCCCGAGGCTGAGGTCGCTTCCGTCCAGGAGTATTTTCTCGCTCTCGGCCGGAACGTCGCCGCAGGCCTGCAGGCGGCCGGAATTCCGCTCTGCCCGGGGAACATCATGGCCGAGAACCCGAAGTGGGTTCAGCCGCTCCGCCGATGGAAAGAATATTTCGAATCCTGGCTGCGAACCTCCGAGCCGCAGGACTTGCTGGACATCCAGATCTTTTTCGACTTCCGCCGGCTGGCCGGCGAGATTTCATATTCCGGCGAAATCCGACGTTATATTCGGGAGGTGTTGGCCGAAGAGCCCCCCTTCCTTCTCCATTTCGCCCAGTACACTCTCCAGTACAAGACACCCGTCAGCTTTTTCGGCCATCTGGTTCCGGACGCGACCGCGGAAGGCGCGCGGGCGTTCAACCTCAAGGATGCCCTCATGCCGGTCGTGAATTTCGCCCGCCTCTATGCCGTCCGGGCCGGTCTCCAGGAAACGAACACCCTGGACCGCCTTCGCGCCCTGGCCGAGATCGGCGAGATCAAGCGTTCGCTCCATGAAGACGCGGTCCGGGTCTATGATTTCCTCATGCAGCTGCGGCTGGACCATCAAGCCGCCCTGATCGGACAGGGACTCGAGCCCGACAACAACCTCGACCCGAGAACGCTCACGCCCATGGAGGAAACGCTCCTGAAGCAATCCTTCGCCCAGATCTCCAATATCCAGAAAAAAATCAGCTACGATTTCCTCGGGTCGGCTTGAGGATCATGCCCCCGCGTCCGCGAAGGTCCAGAATCGAATCCCTTCTCCCCGGCGATCCCCTCCCCTGGATCGAGTCGTCGATCGAACCGGCGGCCCGGTTCATCTTCCTGACGGAGCTGAAAGGGATGCCGGACAGTGATCCATGCGTCCGGGCCGTTCGTAAGGAATGCCTCGCCGACCCCTCGATCAAATCACTGGCCGATCGACTCCCCGAATGGGAAAATGAAACGCCCGCATCCGGCCACCACAGCCCGGCCTATACCCCGAACCTTCTCGGCCTCCTGGCCGACCTGGGCCTGGGACCGAAGGACCACCCGAACATCGAACGGAGTCTCGACCGGATGCTCGTTCATCAGGATGAAAGCGGCCGGTTTCAAGCCCTCGGACGTTTCCGGGCCATGCCCCGCGCCGCCTGGGGGGCCCTGTTTTGCGACTCGCATATTATCCTGGACATCCTCGTCCGCTTCGGGCGGGAAAGCGATTCTCGGGCGGCCGAAGGGCTCTCGCGAATGGCGGCCGACATCTCCGAAACGGCAAACGGCCCCGGTTGGCTTTGCCGGCCCGACCCGATCATCAAGTTCCGAGGCCCGGGCCGGAAGGACGATTTCTGCCCGATGGTAACGCTCGAAGCACTCCGCTGTTTCGCTCGCCTGCCGGAAAGGCAGCGTCCGGACGGCCTTCTCGCCGCCGCCCGGACCTGTCTCAGGGCTTGGCGGATGAGGGATAAGGAAAAACCTTATATGTTCGGCCATGGCCGGCAATTCAAGATCATGAAGTGGCCCCCCTTCTGGTACGGCGCATATCGGGTCCTGGACGCCTTAAGCAGGTATCCGCGGCTTTGGCAAGGCCGGGAGGCACGCGAAGAGGACAGGTCCGCTCTGGCCGAGATGGCCGCCTGCTTGATCGCTTATAACTTCAACGCCGAAGGAAGGGTCGTGCCTCGTTCCTGTTGCCTGGGATTCGAAGGATTCTCGTTCGGCCAAAAAAAGACCGCTTCCCCCCTGGCCACGGCCATGGCCTGCATCCCCCTGGCCCGGCTGTTCGACCTGGCCGATGAAATCGCGTCCGTCGACGTCGCCAAGCTGAAAAGTTCCAAGGGCGGGACGGGGAAACCCAGGCTACCCTGATTCAGGGCTTCACGTAGAAATACGGCGCGTCGAGCATGGCCAATCCGATCTGCGAACGGGCCGCGGTGAGATAGTCGCCGTAGGGTTCGATCCGCGACGTGCCGCCGCCGTAGCCCTCATACCACATCCAATAACGCCCGTTGACCTTTCGGACGGTGGGAAACCAGACAGCGCCCTCGTCCCAGGCGCCGGCTTCTCCCCGCTCGAAGATCGGGTTGCCCTCGTATTTTTTCCAATGCCTCAGGTTCCGGGAAACCGCCAGGCCGGCGGCCGGCGGATAGTCGTCGAAACGGTCCGAGCCGCAGTACATCATGTAATATAGACCGCCTTCTTTGAAGATGCGGGGCGTTTCGACCGTATGGCTGTCCCAGCTTCCGGCCGGCCCGGCCGGGAGGCATGGTTCGCCCGTAGGCTCGCGGAAACCGTATCCGTCCCCCGAGACCGCGAGATGAATCTCGAAACCGCCCCCAGACCGGTCCTTCCAGAAATAGAGATAAAAGAGCCGGCCGTCGTAGACAACCTCCGGGGCGCCGCCGATGGCCACGGGATTCCTGGGGTGTTTGACGAACCTCTTTCCGTCTTGAGAGACGGCCAGGCAGATCGATCGAGGGCATCGGGGACAGACGGCCGAGTAATACAGGAAAACCGTCGACCCGACACGGACCGCGGCCGGGTCGAGAACATGTGTTTCATCCCAGTCCCCCGGCCCCCCGACGTCGATCACGGGCTCGGGCAGGATCTTCCAGGTGACGCCGTCGAATTCATTCTCGGGAGACACGGCCAGACCGACCCGGTCATGGCCGCCCTCCTGGCCCCGGAAATAGAGATGATAGACTCCGCCATAGAGAGCGATGTCCGGGTTGGCCGTCTGGGATTCCATCCATGTCCCGGGAACAGCCGGAAGGATGGGATTTTTCTGGTGGCGCTTCCAGGTCCAGGAAAAATCGTCCATGGACCTCTCAAGCCCGCTCGGCCAGCCGTTCAAGAAAACGGCCTGCGGTCAGCGGAGCGCTGCCCTCGAAGTGGTTGTTGATATTGAGGGTGGTCGCGATCCTGTTCCGGGCATTTTCGGCGACGATATCGACGGCCGCGTCGATCGAGGCCGGCTTAGGGGCGACAATCCTGTTCCAGGCCTCGCCCGTCTCCTTCTCGATCTCTCCCCTGTCCCCTCCATGCAGGCGGACGACCTGGAACGACGCCGTCCGGGGCTTGTTCTTGGCGAACACCTCGCCGATACCGGGCATGTAATAGCCGTCAAGATAGACGAATCCGAGGCCGTGGAGCCGGAGAAAGTCGAAGAAATCCGGGACGAGGAAATTCGGGTTCCGGATCTCCACGGCATAGGCCGGCCCCTTGGGCGCGGCCCGGATGAAATCCCCGAAGCGTTCATAAAACGCTTCGCGGGAGGGCATCTTCTGCTTGTTCAGGTATTCGAATTGAAACATGACCGGGCCGAGCTTTTTCCCGAGCGGCGCGAGCGCCTCCAGAAACCGGGCAAGAAGATCCCCGCTGAGAAAATAAGGGTTTTCCCGTCCGGCTAGATCCCCGGATTTGCCCTTCTCTTTTTTATAGAAATGGGTCAGGGTCAAAGCGTTGGGGGCTTTGACCGAAAAGACGAAATCCTCCGGAACGGCCGCGGCATACGCTTTCACCGTCCGGGCTTCCGGGAAGCGAACCGCATCGGGGAACAGGCTCCAGAACCATTGGTCGACTTCAACCGAATTAAAAAAGCGGGCATAATCGGCCAGATAGTCGTTCGGACGATAGGGTTTGTCCCGGTCGTAGACAAGTCCTTTCCAGGAATCGTATTTCCAGGAACATGTCCCGAGGTGAAGATATGGCTTGAATCGGGCCGGGACTACCGGCAGCCGAAATGCGGCCGGCGGATTCGTTTTCATCGGCTGCCTCGTTCTTTCTCCGGTCGGAGCCTCTCCGCATCGAGGACGACGTGCTTGATCCTCTTCCGTTTCCAAGTGTACGTGACGTGAATCGTCTCATCGCCCGCTTGAGTGACAACCGGGTATGAGAATTCCTCGCCCGGTTCGTTCTCAAGCTCGATAACGAGAGTCCAATGAACGGCATCCGCAGAAACGGCCAGGCTCAAACGTCCCCGGCCTTTCTCGGCTGGATTGAACACAAGAACATGCCGACCGTCCCGAAGCGTCAGGGCATCGATTCCCGAGTTGGGATTGGGTAATTCGGTCGGTTCCGGAGCCGTCCACGTCCTTCCATCGTCACTTGACTTTGCCGCATAAATGCGCCCTTTTGTGCTCCTCATCAGAGCGACAACGCTCGTTGCTCCCGTCCGCAAAAGCGCGGGCTGGATAAGCCCGACGCCGCGCCCGTTGTTTATCGGCGGAGTTTTTTCCCATGTCCGGCCGCAGTCAGGTGTTTTCTCGAAATGAACCCGCCACCCTTTGTCCTCGGTCGAGCTCCCGCATAGCAACGTCCCGTCGGGAAGGTCCAGGGGACGGTTTTTGATTGGCCCGAGGATTCCGTCCGGAAGCCGCCGGGGCTCGGACCAGGTAAGGCCGCCGTCCGGCGACGCCCTCATCATCCCCCACCATCGGGAGGGACTTGGCTCGACTTTGCAGAAAAGAAGAGGGGCGCTCTTCCCGGCCTGGTGAAGGACCGGGTTCCAACAGGGGAAGCTCGTCCC
>JAFGEN010000325.1 GCA_016931595.1 Candidatus Aminicenantota bacterium
CTTGGCATGATTATTGCTTCCTAACGGCATTAGGTACCTAAAAATGCGAGGTAGCGAATGATTTCGAAAGCATTGACCGGAGCCTCGACGAAACCGATCGTCTTGGCCATTCTCAAGCGGGGCGAAAGTTACGGTTATGAAATCATCCAACAGGTCCGGGAAATCACCGGCGGAGCCCTGGAATGGTCGGAACCCATGTTGTATCCGTTCCTCAAGCGGCTCGAGCGGGACGGGTTGATCAAATCCCAATGGCGGCTTTCGGAGATCGGGCCCTTGAGAAAATATTACCGGCTTACGGAGCTCGGCTTGGGGGAGCTGGAGGCGGAAAAGAACCAGTGGCTGACCGTCCATTCGGCCCTGGTCGCACTCTGGGCCCCGGTTCCCGAAGGTCGTTAAGCCCGGAAAATGAACGAAAGGAGCAAGGCGATGTTTGACCTGGAAAAAGCCATTTCCGAATGGAAGCGGGCGATGCGAAGGAGCCCGTCGATCGAAGAGAGCGACCTGGCCGAGCTCGAGCGCTATCTTCGGGACAAGGTCGAAGACCTCGGCCGCGAGGGCCGGAGCGAGGAAGAGGCCTTTCAAAAAGCGGAGGCCGAATTTCAACACACCGAAGCCCTCGATGCGGCCTACGGCCAGGCCCGGGCCGCCCGGCCGGGCCGTCGTTTTCCTTGGAAGCCGGCCCGATTCGATTTTGCCCTTCTCCGGAGCAACATCCGGATCGCGCTCCGGCGAATGATCCGTCAGAAGGCCTTCTCCCTGATCAACATCGGCGGCCTGGCCTTGGGAATCGCCTGTTCCCTGTTGATTTTCCTCTGGGTTCGCGACGAGCGAAGCTACGACCGGTTCCATGCGAACGCGGATCGTATTTTCCGAGTTGTCTTTTCGACCTCGGACGAAGGGGATCCGGTTCCGACCAATGCCAACGGCGCCTACGGTGTCGGGCCGGCCTTGAAAAAGGACTTTCCGGAGGTGTTGGAATCCGTCCGGATCCGGAAGATGGAGCAGAATCCCAAGCGGTATGTCGGATATGGCGATAAAAAATTTTACGAGCCCCGGTTCTTTTTCACCGAAGGTTCGATTTTTTCCGTCTTCGATTTTCCCCTGGTCCGCGGCGATGCAGCGACGGCCCTGGCGGAGCCCGGGACCATCGTTCTGACCGAAGAGATGGCGGCAAAATATTTCGGAACCGAAGATCCCCTCGAGAAGGTCATCGAGGCGGACCCTTATAACGACGGAAATCTCATGCTGTTCCGGGTGACCGGGGTCGCCCGAAACGTCCCCAGGCAATCCCATTTTCATTTCGACTTCCTGGCGTCCTACGCCGGCCTTCGGGAGGACACGGGCTCGTTCGACGGCTTTTACCAGCATTTTACCTATGTTCTGCTCAACGAGCCGGCATCCGCGGCGGCCTTATCGCCGCGGCTTCTCGAGTTTCTGAAACGGAATTGGAAGGCCGAACCCTGGTATACCATCAGCTTTCAGCCGCTGGCGGATATCCACCTCCGCTCGGGTCTGAGGTCCGAAATCGAGCCCGTCGGGGCCGCTCTCTACCTTTATGTTTTCTCGGCGATCGCCCTGGCCGTGCTCCTGATCGCCTGCATCAATTTCATGAACCTGGCTACGGCCCGCTCCGCCCAGCGGGCCAAGGAAATCGGCGTACGGAAGGCGATCGGGGCGGCCAAGGGTTCTCTCGTCCGGCAGTTCCTCGGCGAGGCCCTGGGGACAAGCTTCATCGCGACGGCGGCCGCCGTTCTCATGGTCTTGGCCGCGCTCCCCCTGTTCAACAGGCTCTCGGGGAAAACCCTGACCGCGGCAACGCTGGCGACGCCCGCCTTCATCCTGACGGCGGCGCTTGCGGCTCTCCTGGTCGGGCTGCTTTCCGGACTTTATCCGTCATTTTTCCTGTCCTCCCAGCAGCCTTCCCGGGCTCTCCGGGCGAAATCGACGTCCTCGGGCTCAGGGATTATGCTCCGCCGCCTGCTTGTCGTTTTCCAGTTCACCCTGTCGATCGGGATCATTTGTTCCACCCTGGTCATCCGCGGCCAGTTCCGGTTCATCCAGTCCCGGGATATCGGGTATGATCGCGATCAAATTCTCATCATGACCCTGAACCGGGACATCCGCCGAAGCTATGACGGCTTCAAAAACGAGCTGCTCCGAAATCCGGCCGTGGAAAACGCCGCGACCTCGTCCTATGTCCCGACATCGGGAAGCGCTCATTACAATTTCAATTTCGAGGGCGGTGCCCGGAATCTCACCCAGGTCATTTATTTCGTCGATCACGAATTTTTTTCGACCTACGGAATCAAGGTTCGGGCGGGCCGGATCTTCGACCGCCCGGCTTCCGGAGAATACTCCCGGGAGGCCTTGATCAGCGAGTCGAGCGCCGCCGAGGCCGGATACGCGTCTCCCGGCGAAGCCGTCGGGAAGGGAATCGGGGTGGGGGGATTCCAGGGAACCGTATCCGGCGTCGTTGAAGACATCAACATTTACTCCCTTCATCAGACGCTCTATCCGATCGTCTACATGCTCCTTCCGATCGAACGCCACGATTATCTCTCGGTGAGAATCGGGGCCGGGAATATTCCCGAGGCCCTGTCCCACCTGCAAAAAACCTGGGCCCGGTTCGCCCCCTCCTACCCGCTCGATTATTCTTTTCTGGACTCGAGATTCGAACAATTGCATCTTTCCGACAAGCGGATGAAGGACCTCTTTTCCGTCTTTTCCTTCCTGGCCATGGCCATCGCCTGCCTGGGCCTCTTCGGCCTGGCCGCCCATACGGTCGAACAGCGGACCAAGGAGATCGGGATCCGGAGGGTCCTCGGAGCTTCGGCCGGAAACCTTTGTCTTTCTCTTTCGAAAAAATTCCTGACCTGGGTCATTCTGGCCAATATCGTCGCCTGGCCGGCCGCCTTCCTGGCCATGCAGTC
>JAFGEN010000062.1 GCA_016931595.1 Candidatus Aminicenantota bacterium
CTGGCCATCGAACGGCTGGTCCCGGAGATGGATGTCCTCTCCCTCAAGGCGATCCGGGAAAACTATTTGCCGTTATTCGCCTTGACCTACTCCAACAGCGACACCAACAATCCCGGAACCTGGGGAGTCGAAGGATCCAACATCAGGCAGAAGTACGACAACCTGAGCTTCAATGTCACGCAGAGATTCGCCTGGGGAACATCGATCGGGGCGACGCTCTACAGCCGGATGACGGACACGACCCGGGCCTATTCCCTGATCAACCCCTCGTACAACAGCACCTTTCAATTCAACTTGACCCAGCCTCTGCTTCGCGGTTTCGGGGACAAGGCGGCCAATGTCGAAGCGATCAAGGCCGCCCGGACGATCCAGATTGCCGATGCGTCTCTCCGGGCGACGGCCTTCCAGACGATCTACCAGGTCGAGGAGGCCTACTGGGGCTTGGTTGCGGCCAGGGAAAATCTCAAGGTCCAGGAATCGTCCCTGGCCGGAAGCCGGGACCTTCTGGCTCGGACCCGGGCCGGCGCCCGGATCGGGACGGAGTCGGGAGTCGAGGTTTTAAACGCCGAAACAGAGGTCGCCCGATACGAGGATGCGGTTCTTTCGGCAGCCCGGATCATCCAGAGCCGGGAGGATCAGCTGAAAAAACTCCTTAATTTTCCGGCCGGAGACGGGGAGCGCCTGGTCCCGCTCGATCAACCCACGGTCGAACTCCGGAATGTCTCAGCCGAGGAAATCCTGCGGATCGCCCTGGACAACCGGCCGGAAATGGAAACGGCCCGCCGCCGGGCCGAAAACAGCCGGACCGACGTCGATTACTACCGCAACCAATCGCTTCCCCGGTTGGACCTCAGCCTCCAGTTTTGGGCGCTGGGTGTTTCCGGCGTGAAGTACGTTTACCAGGACAACAACCCCCTGACGGGGATCGTCATCGACAAGATCGTCGGCGGCAGGGGAGAGTCCTTTTCCGATATCCTCAAGGGCAAGTATAAGAATTGGAGCGTGAATTTGACTCTCGAAGTTCCCTTGTGGGGAATGTTGTCCCGGTCGGGGCTGGCCCGGTCCAAAGCGGCCGAAGAGCAAGCCCGGCTGCAGATGGAAAAGCAGAAACGGGACATCGAGTTCGAGGTCCAGGACATCGTCCGGGAGCTTGCGGCCAAGGCCCGGATCATCGCTTCCTCGACCCGCTACCGTGAGCTGGCCGAAAAGCAGGTGGCCTCGGAAACTCAACGCTATCAGCAGGGTCTCGTCGGGAGCGAATGGCTGTTCAAATACCGGCAGGACCTGGCCAACGCCCGTTCGGCCGAAATCCAGGCCGTCGTCGATTACCGGATCGCTCTGGCCCGTCTCGACCGGATCCGTGGGACGTCGCCGGCCCTGGCTTCGGCCGGAATCGGCAACTAGTCCCCGAGGCAAGAGGAATCCGCCATGAAACTCGCTCGAATTGCGGTCGAACGCCCGGTCACGATGTACATGTTCTTCCTGGGCGTCATCCTCCTCGGCTTCGTCTCCCTTCGGGAATTGAGCGTCGACCTCCTTCCGGACATCAGTTATCCGCGCCTGGCGGTGATCACCCAGTTCGGCGGCACGGCTCCCGAGGAGATGGAAACACTGGTCACATCCCGCCTGGAATCGGCCGTCAGCCGGGTCCCGGGCTTGAGACGGGTCGAGTCCGTCTCCAAGGAAGGAGTTTCCTACCTCAGCCTCGAATTCGACTGGGGCACCAACATGGATTTCACCATGCTCCATGTTCGGGAACAGCTCGACGCCGTTCGGAGCGCCATGCCGGACGGCGTGGAAGCCCCTCGGATCGTGCCCCTCGACCCCCAGAGCAAACCCATCATGACCCTGGCCCTGACCGGCGACCGAGGGCTTCTCGAGCTGAAAGAGATCGCCGAGGAGCTGATCAAGCCCCGCCTGGAGCAGATCGAGGGAATCGGCTCGGCCGAAGTCACCGGCGGAGTCGAGCGGGAGATCCTGGTCGAGGTCGACCCGGCCAAGCTCTCGCTCTACGGCCTGACCATCAGCGAGATCTCCAGCCGGATCGCCGCCTTTAACCGCAACCTTCAGGGCGGGACGATCCGCAAGGGAACGTTCAAGTATTCCCTTCGGGTCGTCGGCGAATACGAGAAAATCGAGGAAATCCCGGAGATCAGCCTTCGGGTCATTTCCGGCGGCGGCGTCATCCGTCTTCGCGACGTAGCCGTGGTTCATGAGGCGTTGAAGGAACGGCAGGGGGTCACCCGGTTGGACGGCAAGGAGAGCATCGGGCTCCAGATCAGGAAGGAGGCCGGGGCCAATACGGTCAAGGCCACCCGGGCCGTCCGGGAGGTCATCGAGGCGATCCGGAAGGAAAATCCCAACGTCGGGATCCGGGTCGTGGCCGAGCAGGCGGGTTTCATCGAGCAGGCCATCGGCGCGGTCAAGAGCGAGATCATCCAGGGTGCGCTGCTGGCCTTCCTGGTGCTGCTTCTCTTCCTCCAGGAATGGAAGACCCCGCTCATCATCGACACCGTCATCCCGATTTCGGTCATCGGGACGTTCAGCCTGATGTACTTCAACGACATCACCCTCAACATCATGTCGCTCGGCGGCCTGGCCTTGGGGGTGGGCATGCTTGACGATTGCGCCGTCGTCGTTTCCGAGAACATTTTCCGCCACCGAAGCCTGGGCAAGAGCCTCAAGGAAGCGGCCTATGAGGGGACGCGGGAAGTCGGCGGGGCGATCGTCGCCACCGCCTTGACCACCGTCGTCGTCTTCCTTCCGGTCGTCTACGTCCACGGCGTCGCCGGCCAGCTGTTCAAGGATACGGCCCTGACCGTCACCTATTCCCTGTGCGCTTCGCTCCTCGTCTCCCTGACCCTGATCGCGACCCTGCAGTCGCGGACCATGTCCCTGCCCGGCCCGGAAGGAACCAGGCCCTGGTCCTGGACCTGGGGCCTGGCCCAGGCCTGGGGAGGGAAGAAGGGAGGCGTTTTCCTCTGGCCTCTTCGGGCGTTGCGCTGGCTGGTCTATGCGGTCTTCAAAGGAATTTTGTTCGTCCTGAATCTGATCGTCACGGGGCTCGGCCGGGTCCTGTCGCTCCTCTTCCGTTATGCGGGGAAACCGTTTCGCCCGCTCCTTCATCTCGTCTTCCGGGGCTTCAATGCCGTGTACGAGAGGTTCTGCCGGTTCAACGACCGGGCTCTCCTGTGGTGTCTCGAACACAAGGTCAAGACGATGACGGCGACCCTCATCTTCTTCGGCCTGTCGTTTGTCCTGGGAATGACCCTTCGGCGGGAACTGATGCC
>JAFGEN010000326.1 GCA_016931595.1 Candidatus Aminicenantota bacterium
AAGCCTTCCCTTCCGGCTGCTTCAGCCAGCCGGATATCCGCCGTCGAGAAGACGACGTCGCCGGCCCCGGCGGCGCGAAGTTCAACGGCTGAAGCGAGATGCAGGGCATCGAAGCCGCGAAGCCCGTGTTTTTCGGCCAGGTTCCCTGCCTGCCGGGCAAAGACCAAATTGACATTCAAGACAAAAAAGGAAGTCCAGTCACGGTCCAGGGCGCTCTTGATTCTCTCGAGGGATTTCCCGGAGATGCCTTTTTCACGGCGCTTGCGGGCAAACGCCGCCCGCGCTTCGGCATAGGCAAGAACGGACGTCGCGACGAAATCGGCGGCCCGGACGCTTTCAAAGACAGCTTCTGAATCCGTCTCCTTCACATAAAGCTTGACCAGGTTGGACGTCTCCAGGTAGAGAATCACCGGCGGTCCTCGATGACGATTTTCGAAACATCCTTGCCGGCCGCCTTTTCCGGAACGGCAGCCCCTTCGGGCTTTCCCCCCGCCCAACTGGCCCGGTCTTCCCTGACCAGCTTCATCAAGCTGGACATCTCTCCGGACACGCCCGCCGGGACGACCATGGCGACAACTTGTCCCCTGTCCGTGATTTCGAGATGATCGCCGGCCTTCACCCGTTCAAGATAGCGGCTCAGGTTGTTTTTCAGCTCCCGGATTCCGACCGTCATGACAATCATCCTTCCGAATCTAATGTAGCTACATAATCAACTATTATAGCTACATTGTCAATTCGCCTCATTCCCCGCTTCCATCCAAACGGATGGACGTTTGAACCGCCCGCATTTCTCACGTCGGCCGGGGGGTTGATCTTCAGCCCGGCGTCCGCTATCATCGCGCCCGGACCGCCATGAAGTCGCCCCTCGTCCCCACTCTCGTCCTCATCCTCGGCTCCTCCCTCCTGCCTGCCGCCGAAAACCGGATTTACATCGAACGAAAAGGGGAAACAACGGCCGTCCTGCGCGTTGCGAAGGAAGCCGTCGACGGCGGAGGATGGATGATCACCGCAACAGCCGGGGACGGCGCCCCGGCTGAAACCCAGGTTTACACCCTGGACTCGTCCTGGGCAACCATCGCCTGGACGCTTCACCGGCCGGGGGAAAAAACCGACATTCGCGCGGGCCGGGAAAACGACGTCATCACCTTAACCGGAACATTCGAGGGAAAGGCCGTCCAAAAGAAATTCAAAACCGGTAAAGTCCCCTGGAACCAGGCCTTTCAATTCGGACTGGAGTCATTCGCCGCCGCGGGATCGGACGCGATGAAATTCCTGGCCATCGGCACGTCCGGCATCGCCGCCTTGAAAATCGCCAAGTTCACCGCTGAAATCAAGGCGACCGAAACCCTCCGGGTCGGAGAGAAGCCGGAGCGCGCCCGGCATGTCCGGATCTCCCTTTCCGGCCTGAAATCCGCACTCTGGCACGGCGACTACTGGTACCGGGAAACCGACGGCGTTTTCATCCGCTATTCCGGGCGCAGCGGGATCGGCGCTCCGGTTTCGGTCATGGACTTGGCCGAGCGGAAGGCTGAAAAGCCCTGAAACGCCACGAGTTCTCCATAAACAACAGAAAATTAATAAGTTCCTGAGGTCCGACCCCTTTGAATTGACTTTTCGCCTTCAGAAAGGCAAAATAGGGCTTCCAAACCCTTGCTTTATAACGACTTCATAAGCGCAAAGGGAATCCGTTCCTGGAGGAATTCTTCATGACTTTGCTCGAACAACTCAAGGAAAAAGCCAAGACCAACCCCCGCCGCATCGTCCTCCCCGAGGGCGAGGAGCCCCGGACGGTCAAGGCCGCCGTCCAGATCGTCAAAGAAAAGCTGGCCCAGGTCACGCTCGTCGGCAACCGGGAGAAGATCGAGGCCGTGGCCAAGGAACAGGGCGTCGACGTTGCCGGCATCCCCTCGGTCGACCCCGCCCAATCGCCGAAGTTCGAGGAATACGCCCAGGCCTATTATGAGGCCCGGAAAGAAAAAGGCGTGACCCCGGAGATCGCCCGCAAGCTCATGGCCGACCCCGTGTTCTACGGGACCATGATGCTCCACAAGGGCGAAGTCGACGGGCTCGTTTCGGGCGCCATCCACTCGACCGGCGACACGATCAAGCCGGCTCTCCAGATCATCAAGACCAAGCCCGGGATCAAGATCGTCAGCAGCTCCTTCGTCATGATCGTCCCCGACTGCGAATACGGCGACAAGGGCATGTTCATCTTCGCCGACTGCGCGGTCATGCCCGCCCCGAACGAAGCCGAGCTGGCCCAGATCGCGATCGCCTCGGCCGAGACCGGCCGGGTCCTCTGCGGCATGGACCCCAAGGTGGCCATGCTCTCCTTCTCCACCTACGGCAGCGCAAAGCACGAGCTCGTGGACAAGGTCAAGAAGGCCACGGCCATCGCCAAGGAAATGGCCCCCGGCCTCAAGATCGACGGCGAAATGCAGGCCGACGCGGCCATCATCCCGAAGGTCGGCAAATCCAAGGCTCCCGATTCGGCCATCGCCGGCCAGGCCAACGTCCTGGTGTTCCCCGACCTCCAGTCGGGCAATATCGCCTACAAGCTCGTCGAGCGGCTGGCCAAGGCCCAGGCCATCGGGCCCATCCTCCAGGGCATCGCCAAGCCGGTCAACGACCTGTCCCGCGGCTGCTCGGTCGACGACATCGTCCATCTCACAGCCATCACCGCCGTCCAGGCCGCCGGCCTGTGAACGGCTGCGAATAGACAGAAAGAAAACAGGAGAACCCCATGATCGTCCTATCCCTGAACTGCGGCAGTTCCTCGGCAAAGTACCGCCTCTACGACTACGACAAGAAAGAAACCCTGGCCACCGGGATCGTCGAGCGCGTCGGCATCGGCAAGAGCTTCATCCAGCAGGCCGGCCTCGGGCGCGAACCGATCAAAATCGACCACGACTGCGCCAACCACAAGGACGCCCTCAAGCTGATCATCGACACCCTCCTCGATCCGAAAGCGGGGGTGCTCGACGACCTGAAGAAGATCTCGGCCGTCGGCCACCGGGTCGTCCACGGCGGCGAAAACTTCAAAAAGTCCGTCGTCATCGATGCCCATTCCCTCGAAACGTTCAAAAGCCTCTACAGCCTGGCCCCCCTCCACAACCCGCCCAACGTTCTGGGCATCGAGGCGGCCATGGAAGTCCTCCCGGGCATCCCCCACATGGCCATCATGGATAC
Source organism: Candidatus Aminicenantota bacterium (assembly GCA_016931595.1). Lineage (GTDB taxonomy): Bacteria > Acidobacteriota > Aminicenantia > Aminicenantales > UBA4085 > JAAZPG01. The sequence goes on from JAFGEN010000326.1 coordinate 3,190, forward strand.
AGCCTGGCACCAGACGATGCCGGCCCACGCCTACATGTACGCCCTGCCCTACGAGTGGTACGAGAAGTACGGCGTCCGCCGTTACGGTTTCCACGGCACCTCGTTCCTCTACGTAGCCAAGCGGGCGGCGCTTCTTCTGGGCAAGGATCCCTTCAAGACCAACCTCATCTGCCTTCATATCGGAAACGGCGTCAGCGCCAACGCCATCAAAAACGGCGTGTCCTACGACACATCCATGGGCCTGACCCCCCTGGAAGGCCTGGTCATGGGCACCCGCTCGGGCGACCACGACGCGGCCATCGACCTGATGATGATGGAGAAGGAAGGGATCGCCCCGTCCAAGATGAATGACCTCTTGAACAAGAAATCGGGCCTGCTGGGAATCACCGGCAAATACACCGACCGCCGCGACGTCCAGAACGCGGCCGAGGCGGGCGACGCCCGTTCGGCCCTGGCCGTCGAGCTCGAGGCCTACCGGATCAAAAAATACATCGGCGCTTACATGGCCGCAATCGGCGGGGCCGATGCGATCGTTTTCACCGCCGGCGTCGGCGAAATGTCCGACCTCATCCGGGAAAAGTCGCTCGAAGGGCTTGAATTCCTGGGGATCAAGCTGGACAAGGAGAAGAACAAGCTGGCCAAGACGCGCAACGCCGAAACCGAGATTTCGGCGGCCGACTCCAAGGTCAAGGTGTTCGTCATTCCGACCGACGAGGAGCGCGTCTTCATCGAGGACGTCATCGCCCTGGTCGAGAACAAGTACGACGAGCATACGAAATTCACATACCGCTTCCAGTCCCCCGACTACGTCAACTCCCAGCGGGAGCAGGACTTCAAGGCGGAATGCGCGAAAAAGCCCGGCTTGGACAAGATCCAGGTGAAGCCGAAGAAGTAACGATTTTTCGATACGATTTTTTGCCTCGGAAGTCGGCGTCATTGGCGTCGCGGTTTTTTCTTGAATAACTCGGCTGACAAGAATAAGATTGTTTCAGAAAGCGGAGGTATTCAAAATGCCCAAAAAAGATGGAACAGGGCCAAAGAGCGGATCGAAAGGCCCAAGAGACGGAAGGGGACAAGGTAAAGGGAAAGCTGTTGGGAAGGGACAAGGCAAAAAAAAAGGCGGCAAAAAAGGAAGCTGCTGACATCAAGCCGGTCAAGGCGAAAAAGCGATTTATTGACTTCAAGGACGGGATCCGCGGGTCTGTCCCCTTAAAGAGGAGGAGGTGCGGTTCGGCCGGTTTTTCTGATATCATGAGAATCCAGGTTGAGCGGGAGCAAAGGAGGCCGCCGCCATGAAAGCTGCGTATCTGACCGGCATCCGGAAGGTTGAAATCCGCGACATTCCAGTTCCCGCCATCCGGAAAGGCGACCACGTCCTTCTTCGGACGGCCGTCGCCGGGCTCTGCGGCAGCGACCTGCATTACTTCGTCTCGGACCGGGTCGGGAGCGAGGCGGTCTCCTATCCGGCCATCGTCGGCCATGAATGCTCGGCCGTCGTCGAGGCTGTCGGTTCCGCGGTCAAGCGCCTCAAACCCGGCGACCGGGTCGCCGTCGAGCCCTCGATTTCCTGCGGGGAATGCGACCAATGCCGGTCCGGCCGGCCCCACACGTGCCGGCATATCGGGTTTCTCGGCCACCCGGGCGAGAGGGACGGGTGCTTCGCTGAATTCTTCGTCCTGCCCGAACGGAACCTCTTCCCGATTCCCGATGCCATGTCCATGACCGAGGCCATGCTGATCGAGCCTCTCTCGATCGCCCTCCACGCCCGGTCCCTGGCCGGCGGTTGGCTCGGGCCGGCCGTCGGCGTTCTGGGCTCCGGGCCGATCGGCTTGTCCTTGGTCCAGGTGCTCAAGATCGAGGGTTACGGCAAGACATACGCCACGGACCGCTCCGACGCCCGGGCCTCCGCCGCGGTCAAAGCCGGGGCCGTCTGGTCCGGAAACCCGGAGCGGATGGACATCGTCGGAGAAATCATGAGACGCGAGCCTCTCGGCTTGGACGCCGTCTTCGAAGTCTCCGGCGACCCGGCAGCGATCGAACAAGCCTACGACCTGGTCAAACCGGGGGGCTGGATCTACCAGGTCGGGATCCCCTTGGCCGAACGGATGTCTTATTCGACGGCCAAGCTCCGCCGGAAGGAAATCGGGATTCGGCACGTCCGGAGACAGAACCGCTGCATCAAGCGGGCGCTGCTGCTGGTCGAGGCCAAGCACCTGGACATCGCCTGGCTGGCCACCCACGCCTTCAAAATCGAGGAAACCGGAAAGGCCTTCGCCACGGCAGCCGACCGGACCGACGGAGTTCTCAAGGCCTCGATCGTCTTCTGACCGGTTCCGCGGATCTTCCTCTCTCCCCTTCCTGGAAAAGTCTTGCGTCTAACCTGCAAGATGCGCGAGTCGAGATGATAGAAATCTTGAAATATTTTATGATGAATGCAGGCTAAAATATCTGCGGGTTCAGGAGGATGACATTTTCGTTGCCCGGAGAATCGGATTGCCGCCCTTCCTGATCGTCAGGACGGTTTTCCCGGCGGCATCGGGGCCGAAAGCGACGACGGCATCGATGAGCGGTTGAACAAACTCGTTCTCCGTACGCGGCTTAAAATCGCGCTCCAGGCTTCCGGCTTCGCGAAGGTCGGCCATGAGGCCGCCGTCTTTCTCCCAGACGCAGGTGAAGAACCGCGAGCCCGAGGCGAAATCGGCCCGGACATAGGTCAGCCAGTTTCGCGGCCGGTCCGCCGTCCCCAGGGCTTCGACGGCTTTGACTTGGCCCAAGTTCTTCACCATCCGGCCCCAGTATTGGACGGCTCGGACTTTGACCTCCTCGAGCGGCTCGCCCCAGGCCGAGGCCAGGGCGGCATAATCCCCGGCCAGGGCGCCGGCGATCATCGTCCTTGCTTTCACATCGCAGGCGGACGTCTCGTCCGCTTTTTCCTTGCCGGATCCGGCCAGGAGCGAAACAAGAGAAGCCGCGGTATAGGTAATATTCAGCGTATCATTTTCATCGAAGGCGACGGCGACTTCTTCCCCCGTTTCGAAGCGGTATGTCCCAACCTTCCCCGCGAGAGTACGTTCATCCAGCGGCTTGACTCTCCCGGTCATCATCCCCAGGATCCGTTCCGCGTAGCCGTCCGAGATTTTTCCCGAGACGTTGCTCGAGACGATGACGACCAGGTCGTTGTCCAGGTCGAAGCCCATGAATGCGTTGTAGATCCCGTTTCCCCCGTTGTGCCAGACAAGGGTCGAACCCGATTCGGTTTTCTGGGTCACCCAGCCGTAACCGTAATAGGACGGCCCGTCGGGATATTCCCGGACATGGGGGGCGAAGTATTTCGCCCTGACCGCCTGCGGAAAGATCCGGTTATTCTTGAGGGCCAGGTACCACCGGTGCATATCGCCGACGGTCGACAGGATTCCGCCGTTGGCCCGGAGATGCCAGCCGGGACCTTCGGGCCGCCAGGGCCGGTCCAGGGCCGTCCCCCAGCGCGAATCGTTCCGGTATCCCACGGCCAGGTCTTTTTTATCGAATCCGGGTTTGAGGTAGCCGGTCCGGGTCATTCCGGCCGGCTGGAAGAGGTTGGCCCGAAGGTATTCCTCGTATCCTTTTCCCGAAACGAGCTCGACGATGATGCCGAGCAGGCTGAATCCGACGTTGGAATACTGGTAGCGGGCGCCGGGAGCGAAACGGAGCTTCGAGCTCATCGCCCGCTTGACGAAATCCTCGCGCCCGATCGGCTCGTAATCGTCTCCCAGGGCGTCGGCGAATCCCGCCGTATGGGTCAGGAGCTGGTGGAGGGTGATTTTGGCCTTGTCGTGAGGAGCGTCGGGGAAATACTTGGCCAGGGCGTCGGACGTGGAGAGCTTGCCGGCCGCCTCGAGCTTGAGGACGGCCGCCCCGGTGAACTGCTTGGTGATCGAGCCGATGGAGAAGACGGTCGACTCGGTTTCCGGGACCTTGTTTTCCCGGTCGGCCCAGCCGTAGCCCTTGGCCAGGATGACCTCTTCGCCCCGGGCAGCCAGGACCGAGCCGGAATAACCGTTGGCTTCGGCCCGCTTCATGTAACGGTCCAATGTTTGGCCGAGCTCGCCGGCGACGGTCTCTTCGGAAAGCGGACGGGAGAAAGCCTGAACCAAGCCTACGGCCAAAATGAACACACCGAGGGTAAAAAAACGGGATTTTTTCATGGGAGTCCTCCACTCGTCACTGTTATAATGCCCGATTCCGGCCCTTCGTTACACTTATTTCTTGGGCTGGAGGGACGGGTCGGTCAGAATTTCAGTGCGTCTTCGGAATATCGCAAGGGAAGATATTTCGAGATATCCCGGAGGTGTCTGTCGCGAGCGATCAAGACCAGGTCGTGTTCGAGACAATGCGTTGCAATGAGAAGATCGCTCAGGGGGACGGAAATTCCCTTGGTTTTCAGCTTCCGCCCGAATGCTCCGGCCTGCGCGAAAAACGAGGTTGAAAAGTCGAGAAAGCGGAGGCCGCGGAGTGTGTCGGACAGGAGTCCGGCCTCTCGATCCCCTTTTGCGCCGGTGATCAATTCGGTCAATACGATCCCGTTGACGGCCGCCCGATCGTCCCGAATGAGCCCGTCGATCCATTCTCCAGGAGGGAAGTCGGAATTCCGGAAATAATCCACCCAGACGCTCGTGTCGATGAAGACAACATCGCTCAAAGAAGATCCTTGTCCCGCAGGGCGGAGAGGTCGACGTCCAGATCCAGTTTTCCCCGGAGCTCGAGAAGCCGGTCGCGCTTGGCCTTCTTGAGCCTTTCCTCGAGCGCCGTTCTGATGAGGAGAGTTTTATTGCGCTCGCCGGTCGCTTTCGTCAAATCCTCGAGCAACCCGTCAGGAAGATTCAAGGTGATTCTCATGCATATCACTAATACATATTATATAT
>JAFGEN010000327.1 GCA_016931595.1 Candidatus Aminicenantota bacterium
CCTTCGGCGTCGAGCCCGGCGGACGATCGAGGACCGGTTCCGCCTGGACAGGTCGGTCGAGGCGATCGAGTCGATCCTGAAGGACCTCGCCGCCCCGGACGGGGCGGCCGAGCGGGTTCGAACATCCGCCGCTCCGGCCGTTATCGCTTCGCCCCCTCCGAAGATCTCCGGGCCCATGGACCGGTGGTTTCGCCGGGGCAGCCGGCTCGTTCAAATCAAGCATCTTTTCAAGCCGATGTCGCTGGCGGCCAAGCTTCGGGCCAAGGGGAAGAACGCTTCGGCCCGGGTCTGTCTTCGGCTGTATCCGCCGTACCTCAAATGGATCATCCGGAAGTCCCGCCGCGCGACTGCGGCCGCCGGTCCGTCGGCCGCTCCCCGGGAGATCCTGGTCGTCCAGTTGGCCGACCTCGGAGACATCATCCTCTCCGGACCGGCCCTCCAAGCCCTTCGGGCGTTCGCTCCTGAAGCGAAAATCACCCTGGCCGTCCACCCGGGCATGGTCGATGTCGTCAAGGCCTGCCCCGATGTCGATGAAGTGATTCCCTTTCCTTTCCGGGCCTGCCCGGATTGGAAGCTGTCGTTCAACGGAAATTTCTTCTTGTGGCGAAAAGCCGCCGCCCTGGCCCGTCGGGACTTTGCCAAGCGCCGCTTCGACCTAGCCGTTTCCCTGCGCTGGAACGACGACGCCACCCAGGCTGCCTCCCTCATCCTGGCCGCGGCCTGCGGAGCGCCCCGGCTGGCCGCCTTTCTCAACCCCCCCGACATTCAGAAGCTCAAGGGAAAGCACTCCGTCAACCGCCTGATCACCGAGGGGCCTTACCGGGGAGCGGCCCGGCACGAAATCGAATACCAGGCCGATATCCTTCGCTCCCTCGGGGCCGAGCCCGGAGAGCCTCGCCTGGACGTCTGGACGACGCCGGAAGACGAAAAGAAGGCCGGTGAGCTTCTGGCCGAGGCCGGGATCGTTTCCGGTGAAACGCTTGTCGCCCTGGCTCCGGGCGCCGCCTGGGAATACCGCCGTTGGCCGGTCGAGCGGTTCGTCGAAGTCGGCCGATGGCTCCAGGCGGCCCATCGGGCCCGGGTCCTGATCCTTGCCGGCAAAGCCGAGGAAGCCCTGGCCGCCGAGATCGAGAAAGGGTTGGACCCGGCCCGAACGGTCAATCTGGCCGGCCGGACCACGATCCGGGAAATGGCCGCCGTGCTGAAGTCCTGCCGATACTTCCTGGGCAACGATTCCGGCCCGATGCACGTGGCCGTCGCCGCCGGCGTCCGGGTCGTCGGGTTGTTCGGCCCGGGCGATTATGTCCGCTTCCGGCCCTGGGGCTCGGGCCACGCGGTCGTCCACTTGGGCCTGACCTGCAATCCCTGCTCGGAAAACTGCCTCTTCTCCGAGGCCCGGTGCATTCAGGGAATCACGGTCGATATGGCCGAAGGCGCCCTGCGGAGCGTCCTTGGCCCCGAACGCTCAGCCTGAAGGCGAATGCGATGAACAAACTCGAAGAAGAAATCCAGCGTCTGAAGAGCGAGCTCGACCGGAAGAAGGAAGAGCTTTCGGACCTGCGGAAGCTCGTCGGCCGGGACGTCGACCGGGAATTTCCCCCGGCGATCGAGGGGATGTCCGACCGGGAGCTGGAGATCCATCTCCGGGACACCATTCCGCTCATCAACGGGTTCGTCGAGACCAAGCCCGACCTTCGGGAGCTCAAGTCCCACCGCAAGGTCTTCGGCCGGCCGATCGCCGCGGCCAAGCGGGCCCTGCTCGAAACGACCCTCCGGCCGCTGGAGGAATTCATCGATCGGCAGGTGAAGTACAACCGCCAGGCCGCCGCCCTTCTCCAGGCTCTCCATCAGCGGTCGGGCCGCTATGCCGCCCGGATCAAGGCTCTCGAGGAACGGGTCGCCGCCTGCGAGGAAGACCTGGTTCTTCTGAAAAGCGCCGCCGGAATAAAATGACTTTTCCGGAGACGGCCCGAGGCCTGGCCAAGGCGGTCGAACGCACTTCCCGCCGGGACGGGATTCAGGCCGCCCGGAATGTGCTGGCCAAGCGCGAAGTCGCCCTCGGCCTGAGGCGGCCGACCATGGCCGTCTACGACCAAGCGTTCCAATTCATCGGCGGGGCCCAGAAATACGGCCTGACCATGACCGCCGCCCTCCTGGACACGTTCGACATCACGCTGCTGGCCAACAAGGACATCCGGACGGAGGATTTCAAAGAGTGGTACGGCCTGGACCTTTCCGCCTGCCGGGTCAAGGCCGTCAAAATCCCGTTTTACGAGGCCCGCGGCGGACAGCATCTCGACCCGGCCTTCGTCACCCGGGATATGGAGAATCCCTTCCACCTGGTCAGCCGGGAAAGCGGGAACTACGACGTCTTCGTCAACAACAGCATGAACGAGATGGTCTTCCCGCTGGCCCCGGTCTCGGTCCTGATCTGCCATTTTCCGGAGCGCCGGCCGCAAAGCTATTTCTATGCCGACCGCTATACCCGGACCGTCTGCAACAGCCGCTTCACGGCCGATTGGATCGAAAAGAAATGGGGCTTCTCCCCGCATCGCCTCCTCTATCCGCCCGTGGATATGGAACCGGGGGAGGACGGCGGCGGCCCGCGAAACAAGATCATCCTCTCGGTCGCCCGCTTCGAGCCGGAGGGGTTCAAGCGCCAGCGGGAAATGATCGGGGCCTTCCTGAAGCTCCGCAAGCTCCGGCCGGACGCGGCCGGCGATTGGCGGTTCGTCCTGGCCGGCGGCAGCCAGGCGAAAAACGCCTACCTGGACCGGCTTCGGGACATGATCTCCGATTCCGGCGGAGCGGTCGAATTGAAAGTGAATATTCCGGCGTCCGATTTGAAGGCCCTCTACCGGGAGGCCTCGATCTTCTGGCACATGTGCGGGCTTCATCGAGAGGACCCGGGGGAAACGGAACATTTCGGCATGACGGCGGTCGAGGCGATGCAGAACGGGCTTGTCCCGGTCGTTTACGACGGCGGCGGATTGCCCGAGATCGTCGATCATGGGGTCAACGGCTTCCGGGTCGAATCGACGGCCGGGCTTCTCGCGCGGACACTCGGTCTTTTGGCTGATCCGGACCTGATCGCCGGAATGGGCCGGGCCGCCCGGGAAAAAGCGAAGATGTTCTCCCGGACAAATTTCGAGAAAAACGCCCGGGCGATCTTCGACGAGGCGCTCGACTTGCTCAAGTCCCCGGCCGGCCTGGATGTCGAGTGAGGACGAGGGCGGACGGGGCGATGGCG
>JAFGEN010000328.1 GCA_016931595.1 Candidatus Aminicenantota bacterium
CTCGATGACGGGTGCGGGACCGGCCGCGTATCCGATCCGCCAGCCGGTCATGGCGTAGGCCTTGGACACGCCGTTGACGACGATCGTCTTGTCCTTGATCGTTCGGCTGAGGGAGGCGACGCTGACGAACCGGTGATCGTCATAGACGAATTTCTCGTAAACCTCGTCGGCCAGGATGTGAAACGCCCCGTCCTCGAGCAGGCCGGCGATCTCCTCGTAATCCCCGCGGGAATAGGCCGCGCCGGCGGGGTTGGAGGGATTGCCGAGGATGACCAGCCGGGTCCGCGGAGTGAGGGCTTTCCGCAACCGCGCCGCGGTGAGCTTGTAGCCCTCGTCCGGCGCGGTTTCGGCGAATACCGGCCGGCCGCGGGCCAGCCGGACGATCGCGGGATACGAGACATAATACGGAGCCGGGATGACGACTTCGTCCCCATCGGAAACTAGGGCGTGAACGGCGTTGAACAAACACTGCTTGGCCCCGGCCGAGACGATGATCTGCCCCGGCCCGTATTCGAGGCCGTTTTCGGCCCGAAACTTCCGGGCGACGGCTTCCCGCAACTCGACCGTGCCGGCGGTCGGCGTGTACTTGGTGGCCCCGCCTTCCATCGCCCGGACGGCGGCTTCCACGATATTCCCGGGCGTCGGGCCGTCGGGCTCGCCGACGCTCAGGTCGATCAGGTCTTCGCCCCTGGCCCGCATTTCCCTGGCCGCTTCGAAGATGACCGCCGTCTGAGACAGGTCGGTCCTTCTGTAAAGCCCGGCGGCGGTCACGAGGCGCCTCCCCGTCCCGAAGCACCCGGCTTCGGCCCGCGGCGGCAATCGCGGAGAAAATCCGCGACGGCCTTCAACCCGCTCTCGTCGCGCAAACGGATGAGACGGCTTCCGATGACAACAGCATCGACTTTGCCGCCGAGAGCCCAAACATGGGCGGGCTCGGAAATCCCGAATCCGGCGGCCAGGGGCAGGGCCGTCTCCCGCCTCAGGCGATCGATGAACGACAAACCCGGGGCGGCCAGCCGGCTTCGGGCTCCCGTCGTTCCCGTTCGCAGGGTGACGTAAACGAAACCGGCCGCCGAGTCCAGGACGCGTCGGATGCGGAGCTTGGACATCCCCGGGGACAGGACGGGGATCAAGGCCGTTCCCCGCCGGTGGAAAACCCTGGCCGGATTCCCGGCGAATTCGTCGACGGGGAGATCCGGAATGATCGCCCCGGCGGCGCCCGATTCGGCGCACGCGGCCGCGAATCTTTCGAGCCCCATCCGGTAGGGGATGTTGGCATAGGTCATGACGAGGAGAGGCGCGGAAACGCATTTTTTCAGCCGACGGATCATCCGGAAGACGTCCGCGGGTTTAGTTCCCCCGGCCAGGGCGGCCCGGTTGGCGGCCGTGATTACGGGCCCGTCGGCAATGGGGTCGCTGAAGGGGATTTGGACCTCGATCATCCCGGCGCCGGCGGCGGCCATCGTTTCGACGGTTTTCCGGCTCCGGTCGAGGTCGGGATATCCGGCCACGACGTGGGTGACCAACAGGGGTTTCGAGCCGTGAAGAAAGGCCCGGGCGATGTCATCCGTCACGTTCCACCTCGTCTTTCAAAAAAGCCAGCCAGTTGGCCCGGTCCAAGGCCCGGGCGGCGATAAACAGATCCTTATCGCCCCGCCCGGAGATATTGATCACCATGACCCCGGATTTCGGCAGCCGGGAAGCCGCCTTTGTTCCGTACGCCACGGCATGGGCGGATTCGAGGGCCGGCACGATCCCTTCCTGGGCGGCCAGCTGCCGGTACCCTTTCAGCGCTTCCCGGTCGCTCACCGATGTGAACTCGACCCGCCCGCTGTCCCTGAGCCGGGCCAATTCCGGAGAGACGCCGGCGTAATCCAGGCCGGCGCTGATGGAATGTGTCGGGAGGACCTGGCCGTCCCGGTCTTGGAGAAAATAGGACAGGTATCCCTGGACGATGCCCGGACGGCCATGGGGACCGAACCGCACGGCGTGCTCTCCCGGCCTGCGTCCCCGGCCGCCCGCCTCGACCCCGAGACACCGGACCCGGCTGTCCTTCAAGAAGGGGTGGAAGAGCCCGATCGAATTCGACCCGCCCCCCACGCAAGCGACGAGAATATCGGGCCGAACGATGCCCCGGGCCGCGAGCTGCCGTTTGACTTCCCGGCCGATCACCGACTGGAATTCCCGGACGATCCGGGGATAGGGATGCGGGCCGAGGGCCGAGCCCAAAAGATAGTAAGTCGTATCCAGGCGCTCGACCCAATCCTTGAGGGCGGCGTTGACCGCGTCCTTGAGCGTCCGGGAGCCGTCGTTCACGGGGATGACCTCGGCTCCCATCAACTCCATGGCGAAGACGTTCGGCCGCTGGCGGCGACAGTCGTCTTCCCCCATGAAAACGGAGCAGCGGAGCCCGAACCGGGCCGCGCCCGCGGCGACGGCCAGGCCGTGCTGTCCGGCCCCGGTCTCGGCGATGATTCGGGTTTTCCCCATCCGCCGGGCTAGGAGCAACTGTCCCAAAACGTTGTTGATCTTGTGGGCTCCGGTATGGGCGTGGCTTTCGAGCTTGAGAAAGATCCGGCATCCTCCGGCCCGGCGGGTGAGGTTTTCGGCGAAGGCCAGCGGCGTCGGCCGTCCGGCGAATTCGCGCAAGACGCCGTCGAGCTCCCGCCGGAATACGGAATCCCCGCGGGCCTGGAGAAA
>JAFGEN010000329.1 GCA_016931595.1 Candidatus Aminicenantota bacterium
ATTGATCTATCTTATTGAATAATAATAAAATATCGATTGGCACGGCTCCCGCAATAGAATCCGGCGAAACTCATCAGGAGGTCAAACAATGAGTTACAAAAAGATTCTTAAGGTGGGAGCGGCGATGCTCCTGGGATTCGGCCTTATCGCGGCGGATTCGTTCGCCCAAACGGCCCAAAACGGCGCCGGAGATCAGCTTCGGACCCGCAGCCAGATCCGGCTCCAGTTTCTGGACGAGGACTGCGACGGGATCAACGACAATTTCCGGGATCACGACAATGACGGGATCCCCAACGGCCAGGATCCCGACTGGACCGCGCCCAAGGACGGAACGGGTTTCAAGCAGCAGCGGAACGGCCAGAACAAGGCTTCGTTCCGGGGACAGGGCGGCGGGCTCATGAACATGTCGGGCGCCGGCGTATGCGACGGAACCGGTCCTCAGGGCCAGGGCAAGCGTCGCGGCGGCCGCTGATTCCGAACCGCATTCCGGGAAGCGGGATGCTCATCTCTTCGAGGCGCGGGGGAAGGGATCTTCGGATCCCTTCCCCGCTTCTATTCGGTCCTGACGGGAGTCGCTCATGAAACGTTTTCGAATCGTTTTTTCGGTGTTGGTCCTGGCCGCATCTTATTCTGCCGCCGATACGCTCTCGCTTTCATTCTCCCATAACGCCACGGACAACCTGTTTCAGACCCGCTTCGCGGAGGCGGATGCCGTAACGGCCGCCGGGCTCACCTGGGAGAAAGCCCTTTCGGAATTCAGCCTTCTGGCCGGGGCCGAGGGATTCTTCCTTCACGAAAACACGGGGATGAGTCTGGTCTCGTTCTCCGGCGGGGTGGATTACCTCAAGTCGCTCGGAGAAAAATCGGCTCTTTATGTTTCCCTGATCGGGGACACCTCGCTCTACCGGGCCGAATATTCCGACTTCAACCGGACGGGTCTTCGTTTCATGGCCGCCCTGAAAACATATCTCTCGCCCTCGTCCATTTTAAAAGCGACGGCCGTCTCGGAATACCGGTCTTACCGGTATGATCCCTTCGATTTCTTCAGTCAGTCCCTATCCTTATCCATCGATCAGTATTTCCCATCCCGAACGACCCTCCAGGCGGAGTTCGGCTGGGGATACAAATATTTTATTCATCCCCAAACGGTCATCGCCGGAGAATCCGAGATCCCGGCGGCCGCCGCAACCTCCTCCCTCGGCTCAGCCGTCGCCATGGGGTACGGCGGCAAAGGGCAGGGAGGCTCGGGTGAGCGGCCCGGCTGGGAGGCGTATGCTCCGGTCTCGGCTTCGGCCGAGGGGAAAGGCCTCCAGACGGCGTCCCTCCAAGCCCGCCTCGGACAAGGTCTCGGAGACCGGGTCGGGTTGCGCCTGGCCGGAATCGTTCAATGGAATCTCTCCGGAGTGAATCCCTTCACGACCGTTGATGAATACATGATGGTCGAAAATCCGACCTACGACGCGTTCGCCTGGGAGGGAACCGGCTGGAACGCCCAGCTTTCCCTTCTTCTTCCCTGGAACATCGAAGCCCGGCTGGGCTATAATAGAACCGACAAGTCGTTCCCGGGGATCGAGAGCCGGGACCTCCTGGGTAACGCTCTCGGCTCCATTCGGGAGGATGGACGGGACCAGGTGGATGTCAAAGTCGAAAAAAACTTCGGCCGCTGGTCCCTGGTCCTCACGTACGCTTTCATCCGTAACAGGTCCAACGATCCGCTGTTCGACTGGAGCGGCCGGTTCATTTCCGGAGGATTCCAATGGAACTTCGACTTGGGCGAAAAATGACCGCCGCGGCGCTTGTCTTCGCGGCCGCCACGGCCCTGGCCGCCGCCCAATCCGGCCCTCCCGCGGAGAAACCCCGGACAACCCCGCCGTTTTATGATGTGAAAAAAGAAATCCGGATCGACGGCGTCGTCCAGGCCGTTCATTTTGAACCGCGCTATGAAGGGACGGCGGCCTTCCTTATGTTGGACCTCAAGGAGCGGACGACGAACGATCGGTATGTGGTCGAAATCAGCCCGGGCTGGTTCTTCACCCATGATCTTCACCGGGGGGAACGGGTGAACATCCTCGGTTCCCTCGTCTCAGCGGGGGACTCGGATTCGGTCCTGATCGCCCGGGAAGTCCGGCTCCAGGGGGAGGTCGTCCAAGTCCGGGATGCCCGGGGGTTCCCGAATTGGCGGGGCGGGCCGAAACAGCTGGGGAAAAGAAAACGAGTCGGCTGAATTGCGCAGACGGGAGTTCCTGGCCTTCTTCATCCTTCCCACGGCCGGGATTCTCATCCTCTTTTTCGTCCAGGCCACTCTAAACCGGAGCTTCATTCGGAACCGGACCGAAGCCCTGGTCCGGGAACAGCTGACCGCCTCGGCCCGAATCCTGGGGATCGAACTCGAACAGCGCCTCGCGACCGGCGTGATTCCCCAAGCTGCGCTCGACCGCTACGCCGGAGAAACGGATATCTATTTCTTGGCCCTGGTCGACCCCGGCGGCTCGGTCCTGGCCTGGTCCTCTCAGTTCGAAGGCTATCTCCCCATCGCCGGCCGCCCCGCCGGCGATCCCGAGAGTTGGATGATCGACTCGCCGGCCGGAACCATCCTCAACGTCGTCCGCTCCATCCCGGCGGGGGACGGGCGGGACTTCTCCCTTCATTTGGGTTATTCCCTCGCCCGCCTGGACGAAATGCTGGCCTATTCACGGCGGAGCGCCCTGCTCCTTTTTACCGCCCTCGCCGCCGTCGGTTTGCTCATTTTCAGCGGGATTTACCGCATGCATCGGGCCTCCCTGTCCCGGGCCGAAGAAGCCGCGGTCGAACGCAAGGAAAAAGAGCGTTATCGGGAGCTTTCCGGTTTCACGGCCGGCGTCGCCCATGAGATTAAAAATCCCCTCAACAGCCTCGTTCTCCTTTGCGAGATCATGGAAAAGAAGGCGCCGGAGAGCCTGGCCGAGGACGCCGCCCTGGGCCGGATCGAGGTTCAGAAAATCGCCCGCATCCTTGACCAGTTTTCCTCCATTCTGCGCCCGATCGACCTCCGGCTGGAGACGATCCCGGTGTCCGTTCCCGTCGGCGACGCCGTTGAAGCCGTCAGGCCCGCGGCGGAAGCCAAGGGCATTTCGGTCCAATGGACGCCCGGGCCCGGGCTTGCCGTCCGGGCCGACCGCGGGCTTCTGGCCCAGGCCCTGTTCAATATTCTCCGCAACGGCGTTGAAGCGAGCGAACAGGGCGGGATTTCAGTCCGGGTCGAAAGTAAAAAAAGCCAGGCCGCTATCTCGATCGAGGATGCCGGTCCCGGAATCCCGGAGGAAAACCGGGAGCGCGTCTTTGAGCCGTTTTTCTCGACGAAAGCGGAAGGGCTGGGCGTCGGTCTCTTCCTGGCCCGGAAGATCGTGGAGGCCCACGGCGGCCGGATTTCCGCGTCGTGCGGAAGGGCGGGAGGGTCCGTTTTCCGAATCGAGCTCCCGGGAGAAAAGACATGAATCAAGCGGTCATCCTGATCGTCGAGGACGATCCTCTCCAGCGTCGGCTCGTCCGGGAAAACCTGGAAGGCGAGGGATTCATCGTCAACGATGCGGCGGACGGGAAGGCGGCCGTCGAACAGATGCGGCGGCTTCCGGCCGACGTGGCCGTGGTCGACTTCAAGCTCGGCGGAGAATCGGGGATCGATGTCATCCGTCTCCTCCTCAAGGAGAATCCCGCCCTCGTTCCGGTGATGGCCACGGCGTTTGCCAGCGTCGAGACCGCCGTCGAGGCGATCAAGGCCGGGGCTTACGATTACATCGTCAAACCGATCGATTTTAAAAAGCTGCTCCTGATCATCGACCGGGCCCTGGAGCGCCATCGCCTCCAGGCCGAAGTCCGAACCCTGCGGGAAACGCTGGCCGACAAATTCAGCGCCCGCAATTTCATCTTCGCCTCGCCGGCCATGGAAGCCGTTTCCCGGCTGATGGCCAAGGCGGCTGAAAGCGACGCCAACGTCCTCATCACCGGGGAGACAGGAACGGGGAAGGATCTCGTGGCCCGCTCGATCCATTTCGCCTCGCGGCGGGCCAAGGGACCTTTTCTCGCGGTGAACATCCCGTCCCTCCCCGAATCGCTGATCGAAAGCGAGCTGTTCGGAGCGGAGAAGGGGGCCTTCACCGGCGCCGGCGAGCGGAAAATCGGAAAGTTCGAGGCGGCCGGCGGAGGCACGCTCCTTTTGGACGAAATCGGCGACCTCCCGGTTCATCTTCAGGTCAAGATTCTCCGCTTTCTCCAGGATCGCGAATTTTCCCGCCTGGGCGGGACGGCCGTCCTCCGGTCGGATGTCCGGATCATCGCCGCAACCAACCGGGACTTGGAGCGGGCCGTCGCCGAGGGTTCTTTCCGGGCCGACTTGTACTACCGCCTGGATGTCATCCGAATCGCTCTTCCGCCCCTTCGCGAGCGAAAGGAGGACATCCCTCCGTTGATCGACCATTTTCTCCGCAAATATGCGGCCCGGGAAAAAAAGGACATCCGGGGCCTTTCAGCCGAGGCCCTGGCCTTGCTCACAGGACACCGTTTTCCAGGGAACGTCCGGGAACTGGAAAACGCCGTCGAGCGGGCCGCGGTCTTCTGCGACGGGGACACGATTCGAACCGAGGATCTGCCCAGATCGCTGACCGTCCGGCCGGAAACGGACTTGCCCTCCGGCTCGGATTCGCTCGAGGACAAGGTCCGCCGCCTTGAAACCCGGGAGATCCTCGATGCCCTCCAGGCTTCCGGCGGGGTCAAGAGCAAAGCCGCCCGTCTCCTGGGAATCACCGAGCGGATGTTGTCGTACAAAGTGAAAATCTACGGATTAGCTTCGAAAACACAGGGCTCGGCCGCTTCAGAATAGGATCGTCCGCTCCCTGGCGGCATCAAGCCCTTTTGGCTATAATACCCTTCACTCTTTCCAGGAGAGATCCCCTTGGCCCGACTGTACGAATTTCAGAGCAAAGCGCTCCTGCGCGGGGGCGGCGTCCCTGTTCCCGAGGGGGCCGTCGCCTCTTCCCCGGCCGAAGCCCGGGCGATCGCCGAAAAACTCGGCCGGCCGGTCGTTCTGAAAATCCAGGTCTGGGTCACCGGCCGGGCCGGATTGGGCGGAATCCAGTTCGCCGACACGCCGGCCGAGGCGGAGGAAAAGGCCGCGCGGCTTCTGGGGATGAAGGTCAAAAATTTCGTCGTGGATAAAATCCTGGTTGAGGAGAAGCTGGCCGTCGAGTTCGAATACTTCGCCGGGATCGTTATGGACGACGCGGCCAAACGGCCCCTCCTCGTTTTCAGCTCGGTCGGAGGAACGGGGGTCGAGGACATCGTCCGGAAGCATCCCGATAAGGTCGTCCGCCGGACGATCGACGTGCGAACCGGCCTTCGCGAATTCGAGGCCCGGAACATGGTCCTGCGAAGCGGGATTTCAGGCCCGGCCCTCCTCCAAATCTCCGACTTGCTGACCAAGCTGGCCTCGGTCGCCCGGGTTTACGATGCCCGGTCGGTCGAGGTCAATCCTCTGGTCCGGACCGTCGACGGCCGGATTTTAGCCGCCGACTGCCACCTGGTGGTCGACGATTATGCCGTCTACCGTCATCCGGACCTGGGCATCGAGATCGCCCGGGAGTTCGACCGCCCGCCGACGGAACTGGAGCGGGTCGCCTATAAGGCCGAAGAGAAGGACTATCGCGGGACGTTCTATTTCCTTCAGATGGCCGAAAAGGCCGAAGAGGGGCGAACCCTAATCGGTTTCCACGGGGCCGGGGGCGGCGGCTCGATGATGTCGATGGACGCAGTCCAATCCCGCGGCTTCACGGTCGCGAATTACTGCGACACCAGCGGCAACCCGCCGGCGAGCAAGGTCTACCGGGCGGCCAAGGTCATCCTCAGCCAGCCGGGGATCAAGGGCTACTTCGCCTCGGGTTCCGGGGTGGCTTCGCAGGAGCAATACAACTCGGCCCGGGGCCTGGTGAAAGCTTTCGCCGAGGAGAACCTGGCCATACCGGCGGTCATCCGCCTGGGCGGAAATTTCGAGGAGGAGGCGATCCAGATCCTCGGGACGTACCTCCAGGACCTCCCCGGACGGGTCGAGGCCTTCGGCCGGGACGATCCGCCGGAAGCGTGCGCCGCCCGGCTGGCCGACCTGGTTGCCGAAGGCGGCGGGATCTCCCACGAGGTGCGGCCGATGAAGGAACCGTTGATTCAGACGAGCGCGTATTCGTTCGCCACCCTGACCGGCCGGATTTCCATCGACCATTCCCAGTGCCTGCATTGCGAATCCAAGGGTTGCATTTCCGCCTGCGCTCCGCGCATTCTCAAGGTCGACGAAGACGGCCGCCCGGTCCTGGCGATCTCCGAACCCGAGGCAAAAAAGGGCAAGTGCACGGAATGCCTGGCCTGCGAACTCTACTGCCGGTTTCACGAAAAGCAGGCGGTCACGATCGAACTTCCGATTCCGGGTTTGAAGGAATACCGCGACGGAATCGCGGGGAAATCCTGAGGGGACGGAACGGATCATGTCTATCTTTGTCGACGGGAAAACGAGGGTTTTGATCCAGGGCATTACCGGCCGGGAAGGCGTCGTCCGGGCCCAGTTGATGAAGGATTACGGAACGAACGTGCTGGCGGGCGTCACCCCGGGACGGGGCGGCCGGGAGGTCTACGGCATCCCCGTCTTCGACTCGGTCGAGCAAGCGCGTGACCGCGTCGGGGAGATTGACGCGAGCGTCATCTTCGTTCCCGCGGCCCTGGTTAAAAACGCCGCCCTGGAAGCCTTGGCCGCCGGGGTGAAATTGCTGGTCATCGTCCCCGACCGGGTTCCGATCTACGATGTTCTCGAAATCGCGGCTGCGGCCGAAGAGGCCGAGGCCAGGTTTGTCGGTCCCAATACCCTGGGGCTTCTCAGCCCCGGGAAGGCGGTCCTGGGGATGATCGGCGGACGGGCCCAGCGGGCCAAGGAGTGGTTTCAGCCCGGCCCCGTCGGAGTCAGCTCGCGAAGCGGCGGAATGACCTCGGCCATCGCCTATTACCTCAGCCGGGCCGGTCTCGGGTTGAGCACGATCGTCCACGTCGGCGGCGATTCCATCGTCGGATCATCGCATCCGGAGGTCATGGAGCTTTTCGAAAAGGACCCCGAAACGCGGGCCGTGGCCATGTTCGGAGAGATCGGGACGACGCAGGAGGAGCGGGTGGCCGACCTGATCGAGCAAAAAAAATTCACCAAGCCCCTGGTGGCTTTCATCGGCGGAAAGGCGGCCAAATCCGGCACCCGTTTTTCCCATGCCGGGGCGATCGTCGACGGAAACCGCGGCTCCTACGAAAGCAAGGTCGGGCGGCTTCGCGAAGTCGGCGTTCACGTCGTCGAGGCGGCGGCGGACATTCCGGCCCGCATTGCCGAAATCCTGGGTTCGAAGGCATAACCGTTTCGAGGAGGAGAATCATGCCCGAAACAACCGAAAAGTGGCCGACGGCGATCACCGAGGTCAAGCCCAACCGGATCATGGCCCGGGGTTACCTCATCGACGAGATGATGGGAAAAATATCGTTCGCCCAGGCCGTCTATCTCGTGTTGAAAGGGGATTTGCCCTCGCCCGAGGTCGGCCGGCTCCTGGACGCGGTCTTCGTCTCATCCATCGACCACGGGGCATCCCCGCCCTCGGCCTTGGCCGCCCGGACGGTCGCTTCGACCGGGGCCGACCTGAACGCGGCCGTGGCCGCCGGGATCCTGTCGATCAACCGCTTCCACGGCGGGGCGATCGAGGAGGGCCAGCGGATGTTCCTGGCCATCGCCAAAAAGGCCGAATCATCCGGCGGCGACGAGAAGGCCGCGGCCGCGACGGTCCTTGACGAGATGAAGGCTAGGGGGAAGCGGGCTTCGGGCTTCGGCCACCGCCTTCACACCAAGGATCCCCGGACGGCGAAGTTATTCGGCCTGGCCGAGGAGCTGGGGCTTGCCGGACGCCACGTGCGGATCGCCCGCCTGACCGAGGACGCCCTGGCCGCCCAGACCGGAAAGCCCCTGCCGATCAATGTCGATGGGGCGATTGCGGCGCTGCTTTGCGACCTGGGCATTCCGCCGGAAATCGGCAACGCCTTCTTCATGATCGCCCGGGTGCCCGGCCTGGTCGCCCACGTCCACGAGGAAAAAACAAGAATGAAACCGATGCGCAAGATCGACCCCCAGGGTTATGAATACGACGGCCCGGCCGAAAGGAAGATTCCATGAGCGTGTCCAAAGAAAAAATCCTCGAGCTGATCCCCGAGATCGGAGGGATCGAAGATCCCGGACTTAGGGATCTGACCCTCAAGATCTGGCACGAAGCGGTTAAAAAAGGCGGCTGGACGGAGGAAGAACTCGTCCGAATGCCGTTCACCCTGCTGCTCAAGTCCGTTTCGGTCAGCCTGATCGAACACACCCGGGCGGTGACCCGAACGGCCGTCGGCATCGGCGATGTCCTCCGCCGCGATTACGGCGACAAGGTCCGGGTGGACGCCGACGTCCTCCTGTCCGGGGCGATTCTCCACGACGTCGGGAAGCTGTTCGAGTATTCGCTGGACAACGGCGTCTTCGTCAAGAGCAAGGGCGGAGAGCTTCTCCGCCATCCGATCTCCGGGGCCGCTTTCGCCTACCAGTTCGGCCTGCCCGAAGAGATCGTTCATATCATCGCCGCCCATTCCAAGGAGGGCGACGGCGGCCGGCGGACGATCGAGGCGATCATCGTCAACCACGCCGATTTCGTCAATTTCGACGTCTTCAAATAATCGGAGACGCCATGGGTCAGACATTCAGCGAAAAGATCCTGAGCAAAAAGGCCGGCCGGACCGTGCGGGCGGGCGAGGTCGTCACGGTCTCGCCGGATTACTGCCTGTCCCACGATAACTCCGCGGCCATCATCGGGGAGTTCAAGAAAATCGGCGTCTCCCGGGTCAAAAACCCGGACTCCGTCGTCATCATCCTCGACCACATCGTCCCCGCTGCCGATGAGAAATACGCCCAGAACCACAAGACCATCCGTGAGTTCGTCCGCGAACAAAACCTCCCGCACTTCTTCGATATCGAAAACGGGGTCTGCCACCAGGTCCTGCCCGAGGAGGGCTTCGCCCTCCCCGGCAAGGTCATTGTGGGAAGCGATTCGCATACGACGACATACGGTGCGTTCGGGGCTTTTTCCGCCGGCATCGGCCGAACCGAGGCGGCCTCGATCTGGGCGACGGGGGAAATCTGGCTCCGGGTGCCCGAAACGCTCAAAGTCGAATTCCATTGTCTCTTCCCAGAGGGGGTGTTCGCCAAGGATGCCGTGCTCAAGCTCATCGGCGACCACGGGGCCGACAGGGCCAACTACGAGGCGATCGAGTTCGCCGGTCCGTCCACCGGCGAATTCAGCCTGTCCTCGAGGATGACCCTGGCCAACATGGCCGCCGAGATGGGGGCGAAAAACGGCTATTTTATCCCCGATCCGCTGACGATCTCCTGGCTCAAAGCCCGGACCGTTCGGGAATTCGATGTCGTCCAATCCGACCCCGACGCGGTTTACGAGGAGGTCCTGTCCTTCGACCTTTCGGCCCTCGAGCCCCAGGTCGCCTGTCCTCACACGGTCGACAACGTCAAGCCCGTGACCGCGGTCGCCGGGACGCCCGTCCAACAGGTCCTCATCGGGACCTGCACCAACGGGCGTCTGGAGGACCTGGAGATCGCCGCCCAAATTCTCAAGGGGCGGAAGGTCCGACCGGGGACGCGGACCCTGGTCTTGCCGGCTTCGCGTCGCGTTTTCCTGGAGGCTCTTCGAAAGGGCACGATCGAGACCCTCAGCGAAGCCGGCTGCGTCATCCTGAATCCCGGCTGCGGCCCCTGCCTCGGCGCACACCAGGGACTCCTGGCGGCGGGGGAGACCGTTGTTTCGACCTCGAACCGCAATTTTCGCGGCCGGATGGGCAACCGCGATTCCGCAATCTACCTCGCCTCGCCGGCTACGGCCGCGGCCACGGCCCTGGAAGGCAAAATCACCGACCCGAGGACATGCCGATGAGCACCGGACGCGTTTGGAAATACGGCGACGACGTGAACACGGACGTCATCTTTCCCGGCCGCCACACCTACGCCCTGATGACCCCGGAGGAGATGGCCGGACACGCGATGGAGGACCTCGACCCGGAGTTCGCCAAGGCGGTCAAGCCGGGCGATGTGGTCGTGGCCGGGAAGAATTTCGGCTGCGGGAGCTCGCGGGAGCAGGCCGCGGCCTGTCTCCGGGCGGCCGGGGTGAAGGCGGTCGTGGCCAAGTCCTTCGCCCGGATCTATTTCCGAAACGCCATCAACCTCGGCCTGGCCGTCCTTCAGTGCGAGGAGGCCGCGGATGTCCTGTCCTCGGGCGACCCGGTGGATGTGGATTTTTCGGCCGGGACGATCACGAGCGGCGCCCGGGTGTTTAAATTTTTTCCGCTCCCGGAATCGGTCATTGGAATCGTCCAAGCCGGCGGCCTGATCGAGTACACGAAGAAGAAGCTGGGGCTGTAGTCGGCTTTTCAGGCCGGGCCTCTCTTTCGTTTTCAATGACTTGACAATCGACTTGCTCCTGTGTACAATATGATACAATAATGACAGGAGATTCGCAGTGAGTACAGCAATTTCAGTACGGCTTCC
>JAFGEN010000330.1 GCA_016931595.1 Candidatus Aminicenantota bacterium
AGGGAGTCCAGGTAGCTGGCCGGCAGGAGAAGCACGGGCCTGAACATGCCGTAAACGGCGGGCGCCTTCGCGTCTTTGGAAAAGACGATGGCCGGCAGGCGCCCGAGCCTTAGTTTTTTGGTCGTCTCGACCAGGAGCTCATAGTACCAGACCGGAATGACCTTCTTCTCGACCTGTTTCTTGTGCCAGCGGCGGAGTCTCGAGATCCGGAGCGACAGGAGGGCGATGAAGAATCCCATTCCCGCGATCCAGACGATCAGGGCGTAAGACTTCCAGCCGAGCGCGTGGACCTGACGAATGGGTGAGGCCTGGGCTTGCTGCGCCACGGCCGTCTGTTCGGCGGCCGCTCCGGCAACGCCCGGATCGGTCATGGAAGCGGGAGCCGAGATGTGCGTTTGGCGAGCTTCAAGTGCGGCCGGCCCCCGGAGATCGATGCCAAGGCGCTCCTCGAGCCTGGCCTGGACGGTTGGCTGCCACTTCGTTATCAGACTGCTCGGCAGGGTCCAGGTCGGGGGGATGATGAGCTTGACGAGGATAAGGAGCCAAAGGGTATAGCGGACCTGGGGCCAGGCCCAGCGGCGGAGGATAAAGTCCAGGGCCGTGACGATCAGGACGAGGAGGCTGACCTGCCAGAGCATGGGCCCCATCCAGCTCCACCAGGATTGGGCGAGGTGGTTGACCGCGGCGATCATGGCTTCCCCCCTTTCCTGTCCTCTTCGTTCTGAAGGATCCTGGCCAGCTCCTGGCGCTGTTTGTCCGTGAGCTTGCGCTCCTCGGCCAGGAAGTTGAGAAGGGGCTCGACTGTCCCGCCGAAGGCCTGGTCGAGAAAATTGCGGAGGGCGGTCCGCCGGGCTTTCTTAAGGCTGACCAGGGGTTCGTAGACGCTCGTGTTGCCCCGTTTTTGTTCGCTCACGGCGTTCTTTACCGCGAGCCTGGCCAGAAGCGTCTTGATGGTCGTATAAGCCCACCGGGGCTCCCCGGCCAGGTTTTCGGCGATCTCCCGGGCCGTCGCCGGGTACTGTTTCCAGAGGGCGTTCATGATCTGCCATTCCGCGTCGGTGAGTTTCATGGGGTCTCCCGTCTTCTACATCTGTAGTAAATATACGACGCTTGTAGAAGTTTGTCAAGCGAAATTCATAAATATTTCCCCCGCCGGTCCGTATATATTAAGAGGAGAGATAACATGGCTAACGCGGCTGCGATCTTAGCATTCGTTTCGGTGGGTTCGGCTGTCGTATTCTCTATGATGATCGTCCACGAGGTCTCCAAGCGGGGGGTCAAGATCAATTTCTTCCTGCTCAGGCTGTATATCATCAAGTATATCGATCAGTATCAAAAGTTGACGCGGAAAGAGACGGGAAAGGTCGGGCCCCTGTATTATCCTTGCGTCGGATCCTATATCATGGCCTTGGTTTTTGCGATCTTTTATCTGATCGCCCGATAAGACCCCTCCCCCGCTCGTTGATCAGGCACAAGTGCTGCATTTTTTATGCTCCCCTGCCCGTCACCCAAATGTCCTGACTGAATCTGGACACAACCTGGACGCGATCTCGATTGAATAACCGCACCGTCGGAGGTAAAGTAGGAAGCAGTTGGGATGATCATGTCCTCGGCCCGGTTCCAAAGGCACTTTTCCCGCGCCGCGGCGATCCTCTTTCTGGCGGTCGCCGCCTTGTCGGTCGGGGCACTGGTCTGGATGGGTGTGCGTCTCATCGAGCAGGACCGGGCTCTCGAAGCGCAACAGCTGAGGGAACGGCGGGAGGCCGCCGCGGATCGTCTGACCGCCGCGCTGGACCAGATCATCTTAACCGAGGAGGAAAGGCTGGCCGACCCGGCCAGTATGGATCTTCCTCCGTCGGCGGACGCGGTCGCCTTAGCGGTCTCCGGTCCCTCGGACGCCCGGATTCTCCGCGTGTGGCCCGAAGGCGGCCTCCTGTACTATCCGGACGTCAACCCAGGCCGAGAGGCCGCTGTCAGGCTTTTCACCGAAGCCGAAAAACGGGAGTTCATCGATCGGGATTACAGCCGCGCCATCCGCGCCCTCCTCCCGTTGTCCAGATCCGGCGATCCGGCCGTGAAGGCCGGCGCCCGGCTCCGGCTGGCGCGGAATTACCGAAAAGCGGGCGACCTCGAGTCCGCCCTGAGGATCTACGCCGAGATGGCCGGATCCTCCGACGGCGGGATCTCGATAACCGGCGTGCCCGCCGACCTGGCGGCCCGCCGGGCTCAATGTGCCCTCCTCGAGGAACTCGACCGCCGGGCTGAACTGCGAGGATCCGCGCAGGACCTTCTCGACGCTTTAATGAACGGCCGCTGGCGCCTCGACCGGGCGTCCTATCTCTTCTACCGCGACCAGACGGCTCGTTGGCTGGGGCAGGAGCCGGGAGCCGAGGCCGGGCGACGAGCCCTGGCGGACGCTGTGGCCTGGTTGTGGGAAAACCGTCGAACAACCGTCGCATCGGCCAGCGGAACCGCCAGGCGCGAATTTCTCAGGTTTCAAGGCCTGCCCGTCACGATCCTCTGGCGTCAGTCGGCGGGACAGCTGGCCGCCATCGCCGCCGGTCCCGATTATCAACGGAGCCGATGGTTCGATCCGCTTCTCGGGAGGCCCGAATTCGTCGGCGTACGGGTCACGATCGGCGATCCGGAAGACGGGTTGTTTTACGGTGACGATGCCGGAGCCGATGGCCCGGCCGCCTCACGCCTCGCATCCGTAACCGGTCTGCCTTGGGATATTGCGCTCGTCAACGCCGACCGTGAGGCCGTCGTCAGCCAGTTCGCCCAGCGGCGGCGGCTGATGATGGGGGGTCTGGCCTTGTTGGCCCTTCTCGTCGTCGCCGCGAGCTACCTC
>JAFGEN010000331.1 GCA_016931595.1 Candidatus Aminicenantota bacterium
AGAACGACGCTCTCTGAGCCCAGAAGCTCGGCGGCTTGCTTCGGAGCGGTTTCTCCGGCCAGAAGAAACGGAAAAACGGATAGGGGGACGCAGCCGCACATGACCGAAAGGCCGAGGTCCAATCCGGCCCGCCGGGTCCTGGGCCGGCCGGCCAGCCGGCCCCGGGAGGCGATCGTTCCCGTGTACGCCGCGGCGTAAAACGTTCCGGCGTCGGCGACATGCTCGGATTTGAAGGCCAGCTCGGCGGTCCATTGCTGCCGTCCGCCGGCGCCCTCGGCCGCGGCCGGAAGCGGATGCCCGAGGACCGCCTCGACCGTCTCCGCCCCACCGGCCAGGGCCGACGCCCGAAGCTCATCGAATTCCGCGGCGGTCAAGCTCAAGGGGAACGGCCGTCCGGTCAAGTCCGCGGCCATTGCTCCGAACCGTTCGCGGAGGCCGTTTTCGGCAGCCGTTGACAGAAGAACAGAATCGCTTTTCGCCCGGCTCCATTCGCGGTAGATCCTCGTCAGGAGGACCAGCCCGAGTCCGATCGAGGTGAAAAGAAACGAGACGAAGACCGTGATCAGCAGGGCCGACCCGGCCGCCCGCCGCTTCCGCCGGTCAGGACTGTTTTCCGAGGGCGGCGTTTTCCGCCATGATCGAAAGGTCATAGGATTTCTCCGGAGACGAGACCAAGGCCAGCCGGACTGAGGCCAGGCAGCGGGCCGCATCGAGGGAAAAGACGAACGAATCGACGCCTTCGCACAACGGTTGAGCCGGCGAAGCGTCGGCCTTTCGGCGGAGAATGCTCGTTCCTCCGTCCAGGTAGATCGTCGTCCGCAACAATACGACGGCGGTCGTTTCGGCGGCCCGGTAGGCCCGGACGAGCGGAGCGGAAAGGTCAACGAATCCTCCTCCGGAGCCCGCGATCGTCGCCGTCTCTCCATGCGACCGGTCGAAGAGGCAGAGGGTCCGCCCCGCCCAATCCTCCCCGGCAACATTGACCTTCAGTGTTGTCTGGCCGGCGGCGACGTCGGCTTGAAGAACAGGCCGATCTCCGGCTCGCATCATGGTCCATTTTTCTTCGGCGGTTTCGAACGCGGAAAGGAGACCCAGTCGCAAAGGACGGGACAGCCCGCGGCCTGCCAGGCGCACATCGAACCTGATTTTGTCCAGCGCGGCCCAGGCGGCCTGGCTGTTTTCCTGTCGAAGGCGGAGACGGTAAAACACCCGGCGGGCCGTTCCAAACGATTCCAGGCTTCCCCAAACCACCAGGAACATGATGGTCAACCCGATGAGGCTTTCCAGGAGCGAGAATCCTTTCCTCATGTTCCGGCCAGTTCCCGGGTGATGAGAAGAACCGCTTCCATCGGCTTTCTGGAGACGCCTTCCCGGATCAGGCTGAAACTCACTTTTTTCAGGTTCTCCGAAACCGCCGTGACGGACCAGGCGACGACGACACCCGGGCCTTCGGGATCGGGGCGGATGACGATCTCTCCCGCTCCCGGCTCGAGTTCGGCCGCGGTGAACGGCTTGGCCTTGAACTCGTCGATTTCCGATGACAGAACGCCGGCCAGATTGACGGTCCGTTCCGACGACCGGTCGATCTCGATCGAGGTCAGGAGGAGTTCGGCCGTACCGGCCAGCAGGAAGGAGATCAGGCCGGCGGCGAAGAGGACTTCGATCAAGCTGAAGCCCTTTTCGGCCGCGGCCCGGACGGGAGAGGATTCGAGGTATCGGATTCCCTCGGAGTCGGCTAAGACGACGGGTTTTTCCATGATGCAGGCTAAATGCAATCGGCGTGCCAAGGCCGAGACGGCGGTTTTTCAGGGGAACGCCGCAGATGAGATGAGGCCGAGCGACTCCATGCGGGGACGCTTCCACGGCCCGGCCGGCTGGGAGAGTCAACTCGAGTTTGCGGTATGCCGGCGGCCCCGGCGGATTTCCATCTGGAGCGATATCTGCAAGAACCGTGCAAATGCCGGACATGGGCCTGGCTTCATTCTTTTCGGGCATGCAAAAAACCGCCCGTTCTCGGAGAACAAAAGTCTTGTAACTATAGGATTTTCCACTAGTTATAAAAATATGAAAATTTAATGAAAATTTCTCTTGACAAAAAAACCGGAAAAGCCTATATTGTCCGAGCCTTCAATCAGGCTCTTCCTTCTGATAGCCGAAAGGCTGAATCAAGATCGGAATTGTTTATGAGGAAGGTTTTTCTCTCTCGGGTAGAGAGAAATGGATCTTTGAATTAAAAAGCGGAGCGATTGTGATCGAGCCAATTTGCCATTTTCAAACTCGCAAAGTACTCGCAAGAGTGCTTATAATTGGAGAGTTTGATCCTGGCTCAGAGTTAACGTTGGCGGCGTGCCTAACACATGCAAGTCGAACGCGTTCCGGGGGCAACTCCGGGATGAGTGGCGAACGGGTGAGTAACACGTGGGTAATCTTCCTTTAAGTGGGGAATAAGCTCTCGAAAGGGAGTCTAATACCGCATGACGTTCCGGGACATAAGTCCCGTAACCAAAGCCGCAAGGCGCTTGAAGATGAGCCTGCGTCCTATTAGCTAGTTGGTGGGGTAATGGCCTACCAAGGCTCAGATGGGTAGCCGGCCTGAGAGGGTGAACGGCCACACTGGAACTGAGACACGGTCCAGACTCCTACGGGAGGCAGCAGTGAGGAATTTTGCGCAATGGG
>JAFGEN010000332.1 GCA_016931595.1 Candidatus Aminicenantota bacterium
CGATGGGCGGGTCGTCCTTGTGGCTTTGTCCAACCATGTCCTGGCCGCCCTGAGGGCCAAGCGGGGAGACCTGCTGTGGTGGAAGCCTCTCTCGGGCCGGGCCGCCTTTCCCCCCACTCTCTCCAAGGACCTCGTCTTTGCCGCGTCCCGATCCGCGGTTTTCCAAGCCTTTGATCTTGGAGACGGAACGGCGACGACGGCCTTCATCGTCGCCTCGGCCGAACATTCCGAGTCCCGGGAGATCCTGGCCCCGGCTGCTCTGATCGGTCCGAACGTCTTCCTGGCGACGGGCGGAGAGGCCGAGGGTGAAGCCCTGGTCCTGGTCCTCGATCTCGTTCCGCCCAAACCGCCGGATAAAGTGAAGCCTCAAATCAAAAGATAAAGGAAGGTCCTGATGAACCGAGAGGAAGCCCTGTCTCTTCTTCACACCCACTTGAAGAACAAAAACCTGGTCAAGCACTGCTACGCCGTGGAAGCGTGCATGCGGGCCATGGCCGTCCGGCTCGGGGCCGACTCCGAAGCCTGGGGATTGGCCGGACTCGTCCACGACCTCGATTACGAGATGACCGGGATGAGCGTGGACCTCCATACGACCGAAACGGTGAAAATCCTGTCAGCCGAGGGCCTCCCGCCGGAGGTCATTCACGCCGTCCAGGCCCATGCCGGGAAGACCCCCTGCCTGTCCCCGATGGACTGGGCCATCTACGCGGTCGATCCTTTGACCGGGTTGATCATCGCCGCGGTGCTCATGCACCCGGAAAAGAAGATCGGGGCGATCGATGTCGAGTTCATCAAGCGCCGCTACAAGGAAAAAAGTTTCGCCAAGGGAGCCCGTCGTGAAGACATCGAAACGTGCCGGAACCTGGGCCTCGAGCTGGACGAGTTCATCGGCGTCTGCCTTCAGGCCATGCAGGGGATCGGGGCCGACCTGGGGCTTTGACGCCCGATGAAGGTCATCGCCGTTATCGGCCGGTCCGGCGCGGGAAAAACGACCTTTCTTTGCAGGCTGATCGCCGCTCTCCGCCGGCTGGGCCGGTCCTCGGCGGTGATCAAGCATTGCGGTTCGGGTTTCGACCTTGGCGGCAAGGACAAGGATTCAAACATGTTTTTACGGGCCGGGGCCGAGGCGGTGACCTTGTCCGGCCCGAAGGGAACGGCCGTCGTCCGGCGGCCCCGGTCCCGTCCGAAGGACCGGGCCCTGGCCGCTGTTCACGCGGGAGTCGATTTCGTTTTCATCGAAGGCGGGAGAACAGAGCCCGGGATTCCGACGATCGAGGTTGTCGGCCTCGATCCCGGAAACAGGGCTTCCATTCGGAAAGCCGACCGCCGGATCATTGTCGCCCGATGCCCGGTCTCCTCAGCCGGGCCTGTTTTCTCTCCCGGCAACGTCCGTGAGATCGCCGCCTTCATCCTGGCCGGACCGGCGGAGGATGAGGCCTTCTTTGGGGCTCACGACCCGGTCGTCCACGAGACGCTGAAAAAGGCCGTCGTCGCCGTTGCCGGGGCGGGAGGGTTGGGCTCCAACGTCGCCATGGCCCTGGCCCGCTGCGGAGTCGGAACGCTTCTCCTTGCCGATTTCGACCGGGTTGAACCATCGAACCTCAATCGCCAGCAATATTTTACCGACCAGGTCGGCCGGTCCAAGGTCGAGGCCTTGTCTGAGAACATCACACGCATCCCTTCGGGGACCATGGTCGTTGCCCGGATGGCCAGGATCAACGCGGACAACGTCGGCCGTCTGTTCGGCCGGGCCGATGTTTTAGTCGAAGCCTTCGACCGGGCGGATCAAAAACAGATGCTGATCGAGGCCTGGATGACCCGGTTTCCGGACAGGCCCGTCGTGGCCGCCTCCGGCCTGGCCGGCTACGGGGCCAACAACCGGATACGAGAACGAAGGATCGGCCTCTTGACCCTGATCGGCGACGAAGAGAGCGAGCCTCCCGCCGGGATCTCCCCGATGGCGCCGCGCGTCGCCGCGGTCGCGGCCATGCAGGCCAACCGGGTGATTGAAATCCTGATGAAAGCGAGGAAAACGCCATGCTGAACGTCAACGAGTATTTCGACGGCAAAGTCAAATCGATCGGGTTCGCCGCGGCCGACGGACCGGCAACAGTCGGGGTGATGGCCCCCGGCGACTACGAGTTCGGGACATCGACCAAGGAAATCATGTCCATCGTCAGCGGGGCTTTGACCGTCAAACTCCCGGGCGAAGAGACGTGGATCAAGTTCAAGGCCGGGGATACGTTCATCGTCGAAAAGGACAAAAAATTCCAGCTCAAGGTTGACATCGATACGGCCTATCTCTGCCTTTACCGCTGATGGTTTCCCGGGGCATCGCCCTGGGTCCAGGCGCCGTCGATGAGCCGCCACATTCGACCCGTCGGATTCCGATCGGCAAGGGCGGCCGGCAAGCGATCCGGACGCACGTTGTCGTAACAGCGCAGGGCGGTGAACCGGAGAAGCGAGGCCGGGATCCCGACCGAGGTGAAGCCCGGATGGCCGGTCGAGGGGAAAGGTCCGCCGTGGACCATCGATGGGACGACCGCCAGCCCGGTCGGCATCTTGTCATTGAGAAGCCGTCCCGTTTTCAGCGCGAGGAGGGAAGCAAGCCGGGCGTACAGGGGATCGTCGTTGCATCCCCGCCCGCCCGAAAAGACGGACAGGGCGAGGGTTCCTTCCAATTCCCCGGCAATCTCGAGCAATTGCTCCGCTTTTTCCGCCAGGACAAGGAGGGTCGTTGTCCCGAAGGCCTCCCGTTGCAGGGACCGCGGGGCGGCGAGAAAAGCCCGCCCCGTTGCCCGAAGCAGGGTATTTTCAAACAGAAATCCGGGCCCGGGAAGGGACTTCCCCCCGGCCAGGAGCTCGGCTCCTGCCCGAAGAAGGTCTGCAACAGCCTCTTCCAGGGCAGCCAGCCCGCTTCGGTTGAGGAGAAATCCGGAGGGCGGCGATAGAAAGCGATTCCGGGCGAAGGC
>JAFGEN010000333.1 GCA_016931595.1 Candidatus Aminicenantota bacterium
ACGACCAACATAACGGTGTACTCCCCCGGCTGGGTGAATGACCGCCCGATCTTCTGCCCCTGGGCGATATCGCCGTCGCTGAAGTACCAGTCGTACTGGATGATCCCGCCGTCGGAGTCGGAGGACAGGCCGCCGTCGAATTCGACCGAAAGGGGCACGACCCCCCCCGGCGGCGTAATCGAGAAATCGGCGGTCGGCGGATTGTTGATGATTTCAAGGGTTCGGCTTTTCGTTCCCGTCTTCCCGTCGTTATCGATGACAGTCAGGACATTGGTCAGGAGGCCCGGAGTCAGGAAGGTATGGGAGACGATCATCCCCGAAGCCGTTTCCCCGTCGCCGAAGACCCACTGGTAATCGACGATCGTCCCGTCGGCGTCCAAGGAGGCGCTCGCGTCGAACGTGACCGTCAAGGGCGCATACCCGGTCTCCGGAGAGAACGTGAAATCGGCCAGAGGCTGGCCGCCCGGCGGCGGCAGAATGCCCGCCCCGGACATTTCGACCATGATTTCTCCCGAGGCGTCCCAGACGGCCGCGGCGCTCCCGTTGGGGTCGATGGCCACATCGCAGTAAGTGCCCCCATTGGAGAACGGCACCCCGGCCGGCGATCCCCACTGACCGTTAGACCAGCCGTTGTAGAATATTCCGACTCCGTCGCCCCAGCTGCCGACCTGCCAGGCGGCCAGGAGGACGCCCGACCGGCCGTCCATATTGGGATAATGGATGGTCTCCGACCCTGAGATCGCCCGGGGAGAGGAAAAGCCGTTCCCCGTCCAACCGCAATGAAAGACCGCGTTGGACATACCGGCTTCGTTTTCGTAGCAAAAGAGGACATGAGGCGTCGCCCCGTCGCTCCACGCTGCCGTCGGATGGATTTGGTCATGGCTTTCAGGCGCCACACGGGCCGCCGAGCTCCAGCCCGACCCGAAACCTGTCCCCCGGAGGGAATAAACCGCCTGGTAGTAATAATCCGCCCGCTCGGAAAAAACGGCCATCACCGTTCCCGCGCCCGCGGCGATCTGGGAAAACTTCGCCCGCCGGTTGTATCCGCTGACGTGAACCTCCCCTTCCCAGCCGCCGTTGACCCTGGAGCGGGACTGGACCTGGCCGTCCCGGCTCCACCAGATGATATAGACGTCGCCCGGGCCGCGGGCGGCGATCTTGGCGTCTTCGATCTGGCTTCCGTAGCCGATCGTCTCCGCCGTCCGCCAGAAGCCTCCGGCTAGGGTCCGCAGGTGAACGCTCGACCCTTCGGTCCAGACGACATGGACCTGATCCGAGTCGTCGACGGCGATCCCGCCGACATTATGGCCCTCGCTGGCCGCCCGGCCCGAACCGCTGAGGTTTTCGGGCGTCGACCATGTCCGGCTGCTCTTCGTGTACATGGAGAAATACATGTCGCCGTAGTGTTCATCCCAGGTCTCGTTCCATACGACATACAGGTTGCCGGCGGAATCGAACACGGCCCGGGGAGCCCAGGAATACATGTCCGGGGAATTCGAAATATTGACGGCCGCCGCGGCCGGGAGGACGAAGAAAACGGCCGCCCCGAGGATCCCCGAAAGCGGCCTCTTTCTCCGCGTCATCCTCTTCCTTATTGGAAGTACACCATCGGGCTTTCTGTACCGCCGTAGCCCAGGGTGACGATGGCGAAGGCCCTCTTTTTCTTCAAGTCGGTATAGGCGATCGAAGTCGAGAGTGTCGAGGAATCCACCGTTTTGACCTTGGTGTAAGCCCCGGTTCCTTCCTTCATGTAGATCGCATATCCCATGATGTGCTCGGGAATATTGTCCGGATTGATGGACCAGGAGAAATTGAACGAGACGGACGGGGCTTTCCACATGCCGCTGATCGAGATCGTGGCCGCGATATTGAGGGGGATTTGCGGGTTGGTCGGCAGGACGACGACCGGCTGGATCAAGACGTTTTCCCTGCCGATGCTGTCGACGACCGTCAGCCGGACGTTGTGCGTCCCGGCCGTCTCGAAGACATGGGTGACAACCCGGCCGGTGGCCGTTGCTCCGTCGCCGAAGACCCAGTCATAGTTGACTTCCTGGCCGTCGAGTCCGTAGGAAGCCGTGGCCGTGAACGTGACCGAAAGCGGGGGGTACCCGGTCGTGGGGGAGTAGGCAAACTCAGCCGTCGGCAGGGGCGTAGCTGTAATCGGGTTGAGCGAATAAACCCAGATATCCGTCCCGAGAGCCAGGGAATAAGAAACCCATGAGGACATCGAGACGGCGACGTTTCCGAACATATCGGCCGCCAGGCCGACAACCTTGGGGGCGTTTCCGGCGACGTTTTGACCCGCGCTCCAAGTTCCGCCGATGTTGTTGGCATAGCGGAAGCCGTCGCCTCCGTCGCCGGCTCCAAGCTGGGCCGCGACATGGATGTTATTATCTTTATCAATCGCAATTCGCGGGAAATGCTGCATGGTCGCTCCCAAGGCGGTCTGCGACTGGGCTCCGGACTGGATCCTCATGGCTTGGATGACCGCGGCTCCTTCATCGGCAGGGTTGAAATAATCCATCCAACAGGCCGCGGCGAT
>JAFGEN010000334.1 GCA_016931595.1 Candidatus Aminicenantota bacterium
CCGGATCAAGGAAGTCCGGGGCAAAGGCCTGCTGATCGGGGTGGAGCTATATCCCGAAGCCGGCGGCGCGCGGCGTTATTGCGAGGCGCTGGCCTCGTCGGGGCTCCTCTGCAAGGAAACCCACGACAACGTCATTCGTTTCGCTCCTCCCCTGATCATTGGAACGAACGACCTGGATTGGGCGTTTGAAAAAATCAAGGGTGTCTTCGCCCGGCTTGAGAATTAGGCTGCCGGGCGGGACGTTTTTCCTTTTAAGGAGGAATATGACATGAGCGTCCGTTCCTATCGTTCCATGCCCCCCGATAACGCCGTCGACCGGCGCGATTTTCTCAAACACGGAGCCGCCGCCGCGGCTGCCGCCGCGGCCGTGGCCACGACCGGAGTCGGCAGCCGGTTTCTGTTCGCCGGCGAGTCAGGCCAGGCTGCTCCGGCCCAAAAGACACCGGCCAGGCCCAAGACCAATATCGACGACGTCCTGAAAATCCCCCGGACGAAGACATCGCTTCCCGGGCCGTATCCCGGGCGGGTCGTCGAAGTCTTCGACCCGGCGGCCATGCCCGAGGGCAAGGTCAACGGCGATGCGGTCAAAGCGATGTTCGAGAAAGGGATCTCCGCCCTGACCGGGAAAAGTCCCAAGGAGAGCTTCGGACTTTTCTTTTCCAAGGACGACATTGTCGGCCTTAAAGTCAACCCGGTCGGCCCCGGCCTAATCAGCACTCGGCTGGAGCTGGTCGACGCTGTCGGAGCCTGGCTCGAGGCGGGCGGCATTCCCAGAAAGAACATCGTCATCTGGGACCGGTTCGACTACATGCTGACCGACGCCGGCTTCACCGCCGAGAGGTTCCCTGGATTTACGATCGAGGGGATGCAGACAATGGACGAAGCGGCGGCAGAGGCGGCCATGAAAAAGCAGGACGCCGACAACAGCAAGTGGTTGAAGCCCGACGGAACCCACATCAGCGTGCCGAATTTCGACCTGGAGACGTTCTATTGGGTCGATGTCGAGGGTCCGAAGGACCTGGCCTATCTCAACCAGCACGTCTTCAACGGCAAGCATTCCTATTTCGGAAAGCTCCTGACCAAAAAACTGACCAAGTTCATCAACCTTCCGGTCTTCAAGAATACCGGACACGCGATCTCGATGGCCACCAAGAACATCGGTTACGGCGCCATCTGCAACACCAACCGCCTCCACCAGCCGCTGTTTCTCGACGTTTGCGTGGAACCCTTGGCCTTCCCGGACATCCGGGACAAGATGGTTCTCAACGTGACCGACGGGTTGCGCTGCCAGTACGATGGGGGACCGGGGCCCAACGCCAAGTTCGCATACATCGATAACAAGATCTACCTGGCCACCGACCCCTTCGCCCTGGACATGGTCTGCCACAACCTCCTGGTGGCCAAGCGCAAGGAAATGGGCGCCCCGGTCAACGAGAATCCGAGGAACACCGAGTACTTGCGTTACGCCGAAAAACTTGGGCTGGGAGTCGTCGCCGCGGACAAGCTGACCCACATCAAGGTTTAACCCGGCCTCACGGCTCGTGGGATTCGCCGGCCGGGAAGACGTTGGCCCCTTTGACCGAGGGTCAGATTCTCGGTTTGTATTTCAGCTCCTTGAATTTGAGGGTGAAGGTCGTTCCGTCCTTTCGGTCGAGAGCGAGACCGGCTTCCAGCTGTCCGACCAGAAGGTTGATGATCTGAAATCCGAATCCCTCTGGATTGGCGATGTCGAGCGTCTCCGGGATTCCGACCCCGTCGTCGGAGACTTCGAGCTCGACAGAGCCGCCGGGTCCCCGGGACAGACGGATGCGGAGTACGCCTTGACGTCCCTCAGGATACGCATGCTTCAGGGCGTTGGAGATCAGCTCGTTGAGGATCAGGCCGCAGGGGATGGCCGAGTTGATGTCCAGGGAGAGATCCTCGAAATCGGTCTCCAGTCTGACCTGGGCCGGGTCGACCAGGTAGACGTGGAAAAGGTGCTTGGCCAGGCTCTGGATGTACTCGGAGAGGTTGATCCGGGAGAGGTTGACGGCCCGGTAGAGTTTTTCGTGAACGAGGCTAAGGGAGCGGATCCGGGTTTGGCCCTGTTTGAGGATCCTGCGGGTTTCCTCGGTTGCATGCTCGGCTTCGAGGCTGAACAGGCTGGAAATGATCTGGAGGTTGTTCTTGACCCGGTGATGGACCTCCTGGAGGAGGTGCTCCTTTTCCTGGAGGGAGATCCGGAGGGCTTCGAGGGTTTCCTTGACCCGCAGGTCCGCCTTCTTCCGCTCGCTGATGTCGCGGAGGCTGCCGACGATTTTTTCCGGACGCCCGGCGGCATCTGTGAAGACGCGGCAGGCGATGGCGCAGGGGATCGGGCTTCCGTCGCGGTTGCGCAGGGTGATTTCATAATCGGTGAGCCGACCCTGCCCGATGAGCCGGGCCAGGAAGACCGCCCGCTCCTCGGAATCGGCGTAGAAGTCCAGGATGGATTTTCCCAGGAGGAGTTCCCGGGTGTACAGTCCCTTGGAAAGCAAGCCGATCGACGGACTGATTTCGAGAATGGCGCCGTCCAGGGCCGTTTCGTAGTAAACGTCCTGGATGTTCTCGAAGATGTTGCGGAACTTGGCCTCGCTCTCCCGGAGGGCCGTCTCGGAACGGATGCGTTCGGTGATTTCGCGGGTGACGCTGATGATGTGGGGTGTCCCTTCGACCTCGACGATCGAGGCCGACATCAACCCGAC
>JAFGEN010000005.1 GCA_016931595.1 Candidatus Aminicenantota bacterium
GGGAGTTCGGAAGCGAACGGCCCGCTCAGCGTGGGACTGCAAAGCCCGCCCCGGCCGGTCACGGCCCTGACCGTGCGGACCTGGAATTTCCCCGAGCTCTCTTCGACGGCGGCCAAGGAGTCGCGGAGGCGCGAATACTTCGCCGGTCTCGAGGAGACCGCGGTCCGGATCCAGCGGAAGCGGGGAGGGACCATTCTGCTTTTCCCCCAGTCGCGGGGTCCGGGCGATTTTGAAAACGACCGTCCGGCCTCTCTGCGGCTATACCGGGCCCTGCAAGCTCGGATTCCGGCGGGCCGCCTCGCCTGGATCGACTTTCCGGACGCCGTATCCCCGTTTTCGATCCTGCGACTGTGCGCCCGGGCGGACCTGCTCCTGGCTACTCGGTTCCATTCGGCCATCCTGGCCCTTCTCGGCGGGACGCCCGTCCTGTCCCTCAACTACCAGCCGAAAAGCTCGGGCATGATGCGGATGCTCGGCCTGGAACGATACGCGGTGGATATCGCCGAGGCCGGGCCGGAAACCCTCTTTCCCCTAGCCGACGGGATCCTCGGGCAGGGGGAGGGGCTTCGCGCCGAGATTCTCGAACGGGTCGGACGAGTGAAGGAGGAGGCCGAAGGGATTCTTCGAAAGGCTTTGTCGGAAACGGGATTCATCCAGCCGTGAACATCCTCCTCGTCAACAAATATTTTTATCCCCGGGGAGGGTCCGAGCGGTCGGTCTTCGACACGGCCGGCCTTCTCCAAGCCCGGGGGCACGGCGTCTCGTTTTTTTCGATGCATCATCCCTCCAACCGGGAAAGCCCCGATTCCCGGTATTTTGTTTCGGAGGTCGATTACGAACGGCCCGCCCCGCCGCATCTCAAGGCCCGGGCGGCGGCCCGGCTTCTGTATTCGACCGAGGCCCGAAGGAAGCTCGCCCGGCTGCTGGACACCGCCCGCCCCGACCTCGTCCATTTGCACAACATCCATCACCAGATTTCGCCGTCGATCATCCCCCTGGTCAAGAAGCGCGGGCTGCCGGTGGTGATGACTCTCCATGATTACAAGATGGTTTGCCCGGTTTACACTCTCGCCCGCAACGGGAAGCCGTGCGAGGAATGCGGCGGCGGGAGATTCTCCCGCTGCGTTCTCCATCGCTGCGCCAAGGGATCCTGGTCCAAAAGCCTGCTGGCCGCCGTAGAAATGTCCCTTCACCACAAGGTTCTCGGCCTCTATCGCGGAGTCGACGTTTTCCTCTCTCCCAGCCGCTTTCTCAAGGAGAAAATGGAGGAGATGGGGTTCGCCGGGCGGATCGTTCACCTTCCCCATTTTCTGCCGCCGGCCGGAGACGATCCCGGCAACCCGCCGGGCGAAGGAATCCTCTATTTCGGCCGCCTTTCTTCAGAAAAAGGCCTGATGACGCTGCTTGAAGCGGCCGGGCGGACGAGCCTCTCCTGGAAAATCGCCGGGGAAGGCCCGCTGAGGGACGCCCTGGAGGCGCGGATCAGGGAGCGGGCTTTGACAAACGTTTCCTTGTTGGGCTATAAAACCAGGGACGGCCTCATTCCGGAAATCAGGAGCTCCATGTTCGTCGTCCTCCCTTCCGTTTGGTATGAAAACCAGCCTTACGCGATCCTGGAGGCGTTTGCCGGGGAACGGCCGGTGGTCGGCTCCCGGATCGGGGGAATCCCGGAGCTTGTCAGGGACGGCGAGACCGGATTGACGTTTGAGGCCGGAAACGCCGCCGACCTGGCGGAGAAGGCGATGCTCCTGGTCCAGTCCCCGGAGTGGGTCGGGGATATGGGATGCAAGGCTCGCCGGCTGGTCGAGACTGAGTTTTCTCCCGACATCCATTACCGCCGGCTCATGGATGTCTACGAAGGCGTCCTTCGGGGGAAGGCCTGACGTGGAGGCCGCGGTCGTCGTGACCTACCGGTGCGACAACCGCTGCCGGATGTGCGGCATCTGGAAATTCCCAACCGCGCCCGAAGAGGAATTCGCTCCCGGCCTCCTCCGCAAACTTCCCCGGCTTGCTTTTTGCAACATCACCGGGGGCGAACCCTTCCTACGCGACGACCTCGAGGACATCGTTTCGATTCTCGAGGGGAAGGCCGGCCGAATCGTGATTTCCACCAACGGCTGGGACACGGACCGGATCCTGGACCTGGCCCGACGTAGGCCGCGCCTGGGCGTCCGGGTGAGCCTGGAAGGCCTGCCGGTGGTTAACGATGAGCTTCGGGGACGTCCGGGCGGCTTCGATCACGGGCTGCGGACGTTGCTCGGGCTTCAGGCCGCCGGGGTCAAGGACATCGGGTTCGGGATCACGGTTTCGGACCGCAATCCCGGAGAGTTGATGGAGCTTTACCGCCTCGCCCGGGGCCTCGGTTTCGAATTCGCCACCGCCGCCGTCCACAATTCCTATTACTTTCATGCGTCGGGAAACGCGTTT
The DNA here is from genome assembly GCA_016931595.1 of Candidatus Aminicenantota bacterium. Lineage (GTDB taxonomy): Bacteria > Acidobacteriota > Aminicenantia > Aminicenantales > UBA4085 > JAAZPG01. Next base: position 2,428 of record JAFGEN010000005.1, read on the forward strand.
CAAGACCCGGACCGGGTTGCCGGGGCGTTCGCCGAATTGGCCGAGGCCCAGCTTCGGGAGCGGAGCGTGAAAAGCTGGTTCCGGGCCTATTTCAACCACGGCCTGGCAGGCTACGTCCGGGGGCGGGCCCGACTCCTGCCCTGCGGAGCCGGGACGGACATGTTTTTTCTCGACCCGTTCGGCGAAGTCAGGCCGTGCAACGGCATGGAGCAAGGCGTCTGGCTGGACTCGTTCGGCAATCTTCATGACCGGACCTTTGAGGAAATCTGGTCTTCGCCGAAGGCCGCGGAAATCAGGGAAAAGGTCCGGACCTGCTCAAAAAACTGCTGGATGATAGGGACCGCCGGGCCGGCGATGAAAAAACACATCCGCCGGCCGCTGGCCTGGGTGGCCCGCCGCAAAATCGGCCTGACGGAGAAACAGAAACCGTGAAAATCGCCATGATCGGCCAAAAGGGAATCCCGGCGACATTCGGGGGAGTGGAGAAGCACGTCGACGAACTCAGCCGGGGACTGGCCTCCGCCGGTCACGACGTCCGGGTGTATGTCCGGGACTGGTATACGCCGGGGAACCTTCGGGAATACGACGGTGTCCGCCTTGTCCATGTCCCGACCCTCCATACCAAGCACCTCGACGCCGCCGCTCACAGTTTCCTCTGCACCCTTCATGCCGTCGCCTCGGGCGCCGACGTCATCCATTTCCACGCCATCGGGCCGTCGATTTTTTCCCTTCTGTCCCGGCTGTTCGGGCGGAAGACGGTCGCGACCGTTCACCGCCTGGACTGGGCCACGGATAAGTGGAAAGCGCCGGCCAAGCTGGCCCTCAAGACGGGGGAATGGATGTCCGTCCGGTTCCCCCATCGGACGATCGTCGTGTCGGAGGAGCTGCGGAATTATCTTCTGAACAAGTACGGCCGGGAGACGATTCATATCTCCCACGGCATCCGCCTGCCGGAGCCGGTCCCGGCCGACATCATTCGGACGAAATACGGCCTCGAGGGGAAAAACTTCATTCTCTTTATGAGCCGGCTCGTCCCGGAAAAGAGGGCGGACTGGATGATCCGGGCGTTCCGGGACCGGAAGCGGAAGGGCGCCGTTCCGGACGGGTTCAAGCTCGTCATCGCCGGCGGCGAGGGCGGCAGCCCCGCGCATGTCCAGCGGCTCAGGGCACTGGCCGCGGAGTCCCCCGATGTCGTGTTTACCGGATATGCGACCGGCCGTCTCAAGGAGGAACTTCTCAGCCAGGCCATGTTGTTCGTCCTTCCCTCCGACCTGGAAGGATTTCCCATCGTCCTCATGGAGGCCATGAGCTACGGCCTGGCCTGTCTCTGCAGCGACATCATCCCGCACCGGGAGGCGATTCGAAACGGCGTTGACGGGCAGCTGTTCCGGACGGCCGATTTTTCCGATTTTGGAGATAAGCTCAAGGATCTCATTGAACATCCGGAGAAGCGGAACACCCTCGGCGGGGAAGCCTTGGCCCGGATGAAGCGCCGGCCGAGTTGGATGGATGTCGTCAAGCAGACCGAAGCCGTCTACCTCGAAATCCTCTGATCCGTGATACAATTTTCCCCGGCCTGAAACGAGCCCGGAAAGGAGACCGCCATGAACCGTCGAGCGAGGACCGTCAGCCTGGCCCTCGGCCTGATGCTGGCCCTGGCTGCCCTGGCCGCCGATATCGACACCCACCCCTTCGACAACTGCACCAGCCTTCTTGTCGGGCGGCTGGCTTCGGCCGACGGGTCGACCATGACCAGCCATTCCTGCGACAGCGGGACGGACCGGACCTGGATGACGATGGAGCCGCGCCGGACCCATCCGGCCGGTTCGACGACCAAGGTTTATCTCCAACCCAAGCGAACCAAGGGGCCCGGCGACCCGGACCGGTTGGACGTCGGCGAAATCCCCCAAGTCGAAATGACGCATGGTTTCCTCAACACCGCCTACCCGATCATGAACGACGTCCAGCTGGCGATCGGGGAGACAACCATCGGCGGCCGACGGGAGCTGGTGAGCGACGCCGGTCTCCTGGATGCTCCCGAGCTTTACCGGTTATGTCTCGAGCGGGCCGAAACCGCCAGGGAAGCGATCCGGGTCCTGGACGAGCTGACCAAGGCCTACGGGTATAACGACTGGGGTGAGTGCTTCACCTTCGCCGACCCGAAGGAAGTCTGGTTCTTGGAAATCTACGGGCCGGGGAAGGGAAAGAAGGGAGCGGTCTGGGCCGCGGTGAGGATTCCCGACGACGAGATCGGGGTCTCGGCCAACGCCGGGCGGATCCGCAAACTCGACCTCAAGAACCGGGATTATTACATGGCCTCGGTCGATGTGACCGCCGTGGCCGTCGAAAACGGCTGGTGGAATCCGAAGAGCGGCGAGGCTTTCGATTTCACTTATGCCTATAATCCGGGGAGCCGGTCCAGCCTCGGCTGCCGGAGGCGCGAATGGAGGGCCTTGAGCCTGCTCGCCCCGTCCCTCAACCTCAATCCCAATTCCGAAAACTATCCCTTCTCCGTCAAGCCGGAGAAGAAGGTCACGGTGGCCGACATCCTGGCGATTTTCCGGGATGCTTACGATGGGACTCCGTATGATATGACCCGGGGTGTGACGGCCGTCGACCGCGAAGGCAAGACGGTCACGAGCCCCGTGGCCGGACCGTATCTCAACAGCGACCTGATGGGTCTCTTGAAAATCGTCCGGGAGCGGACGATCTCCTCTCCGGCGGCCACCTATGTCCAGATCACCCAGTCGCGAAGCTGGCTTCCCGACCCGGTCGGCGGCGTGGTCTGGCTGGGTTACGACAATCCGGCTACCACGCCCCACACGCCGTTTTACTGCGGAATCACCGGGATGCCGGATTCCTACATGATCGACGGCCGCTGGGGCTACAAGGAAGACTGCGCCTGGTGGGCCTTCCGGAAGGTGTCCAGGCTGGCCAATTTCCGCTGGCAGGACATGAGCAAGGAGATCGCCAAGGTTTGGAAGGGAATCGAGGATAAGCTCTTTGCCGACCAGGCCAAAATCGAGGAAGAAGCGGCCGCCCTCTTCAAGAAAAATCCCGAGGAGGCCCGCGCGTTTTTAACAGCCTATTCGGTCAAGGCGGCCGAGGAGGCCGTGGCTGCCTATCGGCAGCTCGAGCGCGACCTCTGGACGAAATTCGGTTCCCGGTTCTAGTTCACACCATCGTAGTCTTAGGGACCGTCTTCCAGATCCGTAACTGGTGGGCCCGGACGGCGGACAGGGCTTCGTTTCCTTCCGGCGTAAGGCGATAGTAGGTTTTGCTTTTTCCCCCGCGCTGGGCCGAGCTTTCGCCCAGGCGCTTGCCCAGGTATTCCTTGCGGACGAGCTGGTCCAGGGCGAAATAGAGGGCGCCCAGGGTGTAGGCTTTTCCGAACATCCGGCTGACTTCCAGATTGACGGCCACTCCGTAGGCTTCATCTCCCAGCCGAAGAACGGCGATTAAAATGGCTTCTTCAAGGCGGGTCAGGAGTTCCATGGCTCACTCGTAGCGGAGGGATTTGACGGGAGTCGCCCTCGAGGTTTTCATCGTCCTCAGGCTGACGGTGAGGGCGGCCAGGAGAAGCGCGGCTGTTCCGGCGGCCACGAATAGGAGAGGGTTGAAGCCCGGCCGGTAGGGGAAGCTTGCGGACCATGTTCTCATCGCCAGGTAAGCGGCCGGCCAGGCGAGGAGATTGGCCAGGAGAACCCAACGGACGAATTCCCTCGAGAGCATTCCGGCGATTTGGACGGCGGAAGCTCCCAGGATTTTGCGGATGCCGATTTCCCTGGTCCGGCGCTCGGCGGTGTAAGCGGCCAGGCCGAAGAGACCCAACCCGGCCACGAACAGGGCCAGCAGGGTGAAGAAAATAAAAACCTGGCCGAGGCGCTGTTCGGTTCGGTAGAGTCGGTCGAAGGCTTCGGAAAGGAACTTGGAACCGAACGGCCGGTTCGGCTCCAGCGCCTTCCAGGCCCGCTCCATTCCGGCCAGCGAAGCCGGGATGGCCTCCTCCCGGAGCTTGACCAGGAGGTTGGATCCTCTCGCGGGGCGGTTGAGGATGATCTGGCCGCGAAGCGGCGTATGCAGGGACTCGAAGTGATAATCCTTGACCACGCCGATGACGGTCACCGGCGTTTCGATGAATTCCCTGTTCTCGTCGACATCGGTCATGTAGATGGTTTTTCCCAGGGGATTGTCCCAGCCGGTCTTGCGGGCCAAGGTTTGATTGATCAGGGCTGCGGTTTGATCGGCCGGACGCTCCCGGTCGAAGTTCCGGCCGGCGGCGAGGGAGAGGCCCAGCGTGGGCAGGAAATCGCAGTCCGTTTCGACCAAGGGCAGGACTTGGCGGTCTCCGGCCGGCGCTCCCTCGAAACGAAAAAGGGTTTCTCCTCCGACGGCGTAGGGAGAGGCGCTGCATATGGCGGCTTGTTGCACACCGGGGATTTTCAGGACTTCGGCCTTGAAGATGTCCGAGCGCCCGGCTGTTTGCCCCAGCAGCGGGACTTCGACCAGCTGATTCCGGTTGTAGCCGAGATCATATGTCCGGAGGAATTTCAGCTGGTGGTAGACGATGAGGGTGCAGCAGATCAAGGCGATCGAGACGGCGTACTGGAACGTGACCAGGCCGTTGCGCAGAAAACGGCGTTCGCGGCCGGGGCCGGTGTTGGCCTTGAGTGTCCGTTGGGGGGTGAAACCGGAAAGGACCAGGGCCGGGTAAATCCCGGCCAGCAGGCCGATGACGACCGCCAGCCCCAGAAGACCGATGAGGACGATACCGTTTCGGAAGGGCTGAAAAGAGAGGTCCTGGGCGATCAACCGGTTGAAAAGGGGAAGGAGGAAATAGATGATCCCGATGGCCGCCGAGAGACTCAGGCAGCTCAGCAGCACGGACTCGCCCAGGAACTGGCCGACCAGCCGGCGGCGCTCTGCGCCCAGGACCTTTCGAATGCCGATTTCCTTGGCCCGGCGTCCGGCCCGAGCCGTCGACAGGGTGACGAAGTTGATCCCGGCCAGGAGAAGGATGAAGAAGGCGATGAGGGCCAGGATGCGGATATAGGCCGGATTTCCCGGCGGGACGATCTCATCCTCGGCGTGGGAATGAAGATGGATCCGTTTGAGGGGAGTGAGGCCCAGAGTGGTCGTGATGTTCATACTTTCTTTCATCGCCGGATCGGCGTTGTCGTCAAGGGCCTCTTGAAACCGGGGGAGAAGGGCGGCGGGGGCGGCTCCGGGCCGAAGCTCCACGTAGGTCTTGAAGTTGAACCCCAGCCAGATGCCGACGTCGCCGTTCAGCTTTTCCCGGGTCGAAAGTGAGACCAGGGCGTCGAACCGGAGGTGGGAATTCGAGGGAAACTTTCTGACGACTCCGGTGACCGTGTAGGGATCCTTCCGGTTGACCTGGACGATCCGTCCGACCGGATCCTCCTTTCCAAAAAGCCGCTGGGCCGTTTCATCGGTGAGGACCAGGCTGAAGGGAACCTCGAGCATTGTTTTTTGATCGCCCCCGATGACCCGGGCTGAAAAAACATCGAAAAAGCCCGGATCTGCATACAAGGCATTCCTGATCTCGAAAGACCGGCCGTCCAGGATGACCGGCACGGTTCCTCGAGTACGAAGCCGGGCGACGTTGGCCACCTCAGGAAACGTATCCGCCAGGAGAGGCCCGAACGGCCCGGGGACGCCGGTGATGTCCATTTGACGGTCCTCGGCCCTGACCCTGTTGGAGAAGCGGAAGATGCGGTCGCTTTTCTCGTGAAAGCGGTCGAAGCTTGTTTCCTGGAAAACAAAGAGCAGCATCAGGAAACCGACGGCCATGCCTAGGGCCAGGCCGGCGATGTTCAGGAACGTGAAGCCCTTGGCCTTCCGCATATTCCGGACGGCCAGCTTGAAATCTGTTTTCAGCATGAACATTCTCCCCGTGAAGATTCCGGCGACGAACATCGGAACGGATTTGAAGACCTGGGCCCCGTACCAGGCCCGGGCGGCCAGCCGGCCCTTCCGTCCGGCCAAATCGGCGAACATTTCCTCGTAGTCGCCCATGACGGATTCCCGATTCTCGACCGGCAGAAGCATTCGGAGCAGGCGCGCAGCGAACCGAGGGAGCGCAAAAATATCATGATTCGAAATGATTTTTCTCATGTTCGACTCCGGACGATTTGGTTTGGGTCTCCTTGAATATTATTGGAATCCAATATCAATACGCAGACGGAGACCCGAAAGTTCCCTCTCGGCGGATTTTTTCCGGGCTCAGGCCCGGGGCGGGGTTTTCCTGAACCAGTTGGCGGTCGTCCCGAACTTGGTCCGGAGGGCGATCCCCCAAGCCAGCAGGCTGAGGAAGAAGGAGAACAGCGCCCCGAAGACGGGGATGAACCCGATGAAGGACACCACGGCCAGGCCGAGGAACGCCCCGGCCATGGGGGAAATCGAGGTCTTGTTGAAGACCCGGGCCGTGATTTGCCCGGCGATATAATAGACGACCACCCGGCCGAAGGTCTTGATGACGATCGCGGCGAATCCCAGGGCGATGAGAACCGGGATGCCGATCAGAATGATGCTGAGCAATGCGGCGAAGATCATCAGGAAGGTGTAGGCCGCCGCGGCGACCAAACCGGTCAGGAGAACCGGCCCAACCGAGCGGGGAAGCTCATCGGCGGCAAAGGCCAGATTTTTCGGGAAGAAACCGGCGACGACCACGATGAGGATGGCCCAGATGAACAGCGAGATGATTTTGATGATGAGGATGAAGGGCATCAGGCCGGCCCCGAAGAACCCGCCGATGCCGTTTTTGAGAAACTTAACCCGGAGCTCCTCCGATTTGAAATAAACCGTGTCGCCCGCCACCCGGCTGCCTTCCTCGCGGACAAGCGTCCCGCCGAGGATGACGAGATCCTTGCGAATGACGGCCGTCGGCTTGAGGACGACCCGGGCGGCTACGCCGACGAAGGAATCTCCGATTTCGCCGCTGATCGTGACCTCGCTGCCGACAACCAAGACGTCCTTTCGGATGTTGCCTTCGATATTGACCGTCCCGCCCCACGCGACAAGCTGTTCCTGCTCGCTGCCGGCGGCGATGACAATGTCTTTTTTATAGCCGACCTTGGTTTCTTTCTGAACGGCGAGTAACGTGCCCGCTCCCGAGGCGAGGAGAACGAAGAGAGCGGCCGCGGTCAACGACCCTTTTCTATTTATCATGAGTTCTCTCCGAAAGGAACTGCCGGCGGCGGAGAAGCATGCCGCCGGTGATCACGATGACGAGCGCTCCTCCGGCCAGGACGGCCCGGCCATCCGGCCCGACCATCTCGGCAACCGACTGCAGCGTATCGAGGACCCGGCCGGACACTGTGATGATGATTTTCCCGGCCAGGGAAAGAAGCTTCAAGCCTTTGGCCGCGTAGTTGAGGGCGTCCTGAAGATAGGAACCGAAGGCGGCGCCGGTCTTTTGAAGCGCGGAAACGATGCTTTGGCCCCAGAGGAGGAAGGCCAGTCCGAGACCGGCGACGACGGTCGCCGCGGCGGCCGGCAAGCCGATCGTCCACAGCCGGCGCTTTTTTACAGCGGCGGCGGGGACTTTAGCCATGACGCAGGCGGCGAAGTTTTCCGGAGCGGCGAACGGAGGAAGGTGTTCGGCCGCTTCGGCCAGGCGTTTGCGGACTTCCAGGGCGCGGCGGCAGGCCGGGCACTCCGCGAGATGGCGGTCGACTTCGACCTTGTCCTTCGGCGGAAGAGCACCGTCCAGATAATTGTAGAGGCGATCGACGGTTAAACAGGGCATGACGACTCCTCGAGCAAAACCCGCATCATTTCCTTGGCCTGGAAAACCCGGTTCTTCACCGTCCCGACCGGGATGTTCTTGATCTCGGCCATTTCTTCATAACTCATGCCGTTCACATGCCTCCAGACAAACAGCTCCCGAAGATGGGCCGGCAGCCGGTCCATGGCCGCCTCCAGGCTCGCCTGGAGCTCTTTCAATTCCAGCTCGCGGACGACGGAAGCCGTTTCGTCGGCGACCTGGAGAAAACACTCGTCCCCGTCGTTTTCGACCGGCTGGTCCAGGGAAACGGCGACGATCTTCTTTTTCCTCCAATGATCGATCAGAAAATTGGAGGCGATCCGGAAGATCCAGGTCGAGAACTTGTATTCGGGACGATACGTGGACAAAGAGGCGTAGGCCCGGAGAAACACTTCCTGGCTGACGTCCAAGGCCATTTCTCTCTCCCGGACCATCCGGCTCACGTAATTGAGCATCGGCTGTTGGTACTTCCGGATAATCGCCTCGAACGCTCCCCGGTCGCCGCGCAAGACCTTGCGGACGAGCTTGGAGTCTTCGAGCCCGGAGGCCTTTTTGTCCTCAACCACTTATACGGACTCCTGGGGGAATGGTTCAGCGCTTCCGGGGAACGGTGTCATCGATGATCTCGCAGTCCTCCGGAACCACGATGGAGAATAAACCGGCCGCCGGACGGGTGTTGGTTCTCAGGCGGGAAAAAGTGAATTCGTTCTTGTTGTCGGCCCAGTCGAAAAGGATAACCCGGCGAAGAAGCCTGGTCCGGGCGTCGATTTCGACCAGGATGCGGCTCGTTTCTCCCTCCTCCAGGGGGGTCAGTTTCAACTGGTGGACGGACCCTTCCGCTCCTGGAAACGAACTGTTTTCAACTCGATAGGTCTCTGTCAGGCGGCCCTGCCCGGTCAGCAGGCCGAAAATCGCGTGGTTGGCTTCGTCGGCCGGAAGAAGCCGGCGAAGGAGCTGATTGTCCTCTGGATCGAACGTTTCCAGAATCCCGTCGTTGAGGACGATGATTTGGCGGCTCTTTCCCCGGTATTCCCAGCGCATTTTGCCGGGTTTTTGGTAGTAGAGGCGGCCTTTGTCTTTGAGGGGAGTGGAAACGGTCGCGGAGAAATATGTCTGTTCGAAATCGGCCTGGAGGGAATCGAGAGCGGCCAGGGTTTGTTCCGTCCGGGCGAGGATCTCCCGTTCGCTCTCCTGCCGGGGAACGGTCTGTCCAAATACGGACAAAATGACGAGAAAAAAGAAGAATGCGGCCGGCCGGAGAGGCCCCAGTGACAAGCGAATCCCTTGGTCCCTATTCATAATCCCGACATTATATCATGGATGGACGGTCCGGATTCTTTCTGGTATAAAACCGGGATACAGCCATGGGATACCTGATTCTATTCGTCGCATACCTCGGCCTGCTTTTATTCGTCGGGCTCGGGTTCGCCCGGCGGATGAGAAGCGCCGAGGATTTTTTCCTCGCCGGCCGGCGTCTTTCGGGAAGCCTGGTGTTCGTTTCCCTGACGGCTTCCTGGTTCGGGGCGACGTCCATCCTGGTTTCAACCGATGAAGCCCTCCAGGCCGGGGTCGGTGCGGTCTGGATCGTCGGACTCCCGGCCGTGGCGACCGTCATCATCCTGGCCGTTCTGTTCGCTCCCCGCCTCCATCGCCTGCCGGTTTTCACATGGTCCGACCTGGTCGAACTGCGCTACGGCCGGACGGTCCGGCATCTCGCTTCCGGTCTCCTGGTCTGGTACATGGCCCTTCTGGCGGCCTCCCAGATGACGGCCCTGGGGCATTTTCTGGGGGCGTATATCGACTTGCCCTACAGCACAGCCGTGGCTTTGGGCACGGCCGTCGTTTTGGCCTATACCGCCCTTGGCGGCTTGCGGTCGGTGGTCTGGACGGATGTCCTTCAAGGTCTCCTTCTTGCGGCCGGCCTTGCGGCCTTGTTGATCGCGACTGCGGGCAAATCCTCCTTCTCCGAAGCGGCCGACCTGGCCGCCGCATCCGGGAAAGCGGGATATTTCGACCTGTTCCATGATTTCGGGAAAAACGGCCTCATGTTCCTTTCCTTCGCCCTGGCCTGGACGATTTCGCCGATCGCCCTCCAGCGGATCCGGGCGGCCGAAAGTCCGGCCGCGGCCCGCCGGGGTCTGGCCGGGACGGCTGTGGCCCTCCTGGGGCTTTACGCTCTCGTCGTTTCGATCGGCGTCCTAGCCTTTCCCCTTTTTCCGGCGGGGACGGCCGGCCGGCCCCTGGTCGCGGCCATCGCCGGAACGGGAGGCTTCGCCGTCCGGGGTCTTGTCTTTATCGCCGTCCTGGCTGCGATTCTCTCGACGATGGATACGGCGATCAATGCCGGGGCGCTGGTCTTGAGCCGGGATGTGATCGAGCAGGTCATTCCCCGGACCAAGGCCCGGCCGGTCTTCTGGGGGCGGGCGTCGACCATCCTCCTGGCCTCGGCGGCTTTCCTGGTCGCCCTGATGCTCCGGAGCATCCTTAAGACGATCGGATTGTCGTCGGAAATCCTGGCCGAAGGCTTCTTTATCCCAGGCGTGGCGATGATTTTTTTGGAAGGCCGCTATCCTCGGGCCGGTCTCCTGAGCGTTTGCGGGGGAGGGGGATTCGCCGTTCTGGCTTTTTTGGAAGCCTCGAAGATCATTTCCCTCGGCCTGCCGACTTGGCCGTATTCCCTGCCTTGGGGACTGCTGGCCGGCGCCGCCGGTTTTGCCGTCGGAATGACCCTCGACCGCCGCGCCCGGGGCGTTGTTCGAGACGGCCGGATCGGCTAAGATGAGGACGATGCCCTTCAAGAAACAAGCCGTCCTGTGGCTCATCAAATATCCGGGAAAGATTCTGATCGGCCTGTGGATGAAGCTCTGCCGCTGGCGGATCGAGGGGGACGAATCCTACCGGGCTCTTCGGAAGGCCGGCCGGCCCGTCGTTCTTTTGATCTGGCATGGGAAGATCTTTGTCGTCCCTTACTTTTTCCGGAAGCGGTCGATTGCCGCCCTGGTCAGCCCTTCCGGCGACGGCGAACTTGTCGCCCGGCTGATGGATGGATGGGGGTATCGTCTCATACGGGGCTCCGGGTCCCATCCGATGAAGACTGCCTGGGTCGAAATGGTCAAAGTGCTTCAGACGGGCGGAGAGGTCATCATCGTCCCGGACGGCCCCAAGGGCCCCGACCGCAGGTTCAAGCTCGGGGCGGTGAAGCTGGCGACCGAGACCGGAGCGGCCCTGGTCCCCTTTTCCTTCACCGCCAAGAGGCGCAAGATCCTCCGCAGCTGGGACCGGTTCGAGATGTTTTTTCCCTTCACGGAAATCGCCGCGGTTTACGGCGAGCCGGTCGAAATCCCTCCGAACCTCGCCCCCGAACGCTGGGAGGAGGAGCGGCTCCGAGCGGAGAACATCATGCTCGAGTTCGAGGCGGGAGTCGAGAAGCGGTTTGTCCGTCCTGAATGAATGCGGATTATCCGGCCGCCGGTGGTGAGGCCGGATTCTGGAACCGGGCGGCCGTTTCCTTGTTCATCAGGATGACGATCGAGTAGATCCCCAGGGCCGTCCCGAACGGAACGCTGAGAAGGCTGAGGAAGGAAACGACCAGGGTCAGGATCCGGCCCCACTCGTATCCCTTGAGCAGGCCGTATCCGCCCAAGATCTTGGGAAGGCCGATCGCCGCCAGGAACGCTCCGATGAAAAAGCCGATGAACCGGAGAATGCCCTGGGCCGGAGGGTCGATATCCGGGATGAACGAGATGCCCGTGAGGAGCATGAAAAGCACGGCGGCCCCGAAAAGGCTCAGGGCGCCGAAAACGATCCACAGGATCCCGATGATCTTCACATGGTCGGTCATGGCCCGTGTCTCCTTTTATCCACTCCTTGTTTACGGACGGTGTCCGGAAAAGTTTTCCGGCTTGACATGAAAGGGTTTTAAAGATAAACCTTTATTGCTTTTTACGGAGGGAATCATGAAAAAACTGCTTCTCCTGTCCGCCGCCGTGGTCCTCGTCCTGGCCGGAGCGGTCTCGGCCCAAACGGCCGCCGACCTCATCAAGGCCGGCGACGAAGCGTATGACCAGAGAAACGACGCCAAGGCCCTCGAATCCTACCTGGCCGCGGTCGAAGCCGAGCCGGGCAATTACGAGGCCCTCTGGAAAGCCTCCCGCTCCCTGGTCGACAACGGCGACCTGGTCGACACGAAAATCAAAGGCGCCGAGGACAAGCAGAAAAAGCTGTTTCAGGACGCCGCCGATTACGCCCGCAAGGCCGTGGAAGCCAATCCCAATGACACCAACGGCCATTTCCAGCTTTCGGCCTCGCTGGGCAAATACGCCCTGATGCTCGGGAAGAAGGACCAGATCGCCATGTCCCACGAGATCAAGGCGGAGATCGAAAAAGCCATCGAACTCGATGCGGCGAACGACGGCGCTTACCACGCCCTCAGCCGCTGGCACCGAAAAATCGCCGAAATCGGCGGGGCCAAGCGGGCCCTGGGCAGCATCCTCTACGGCAAGATCCCGAAGGGGTCGTATGAGGAGGCCGAGACATACATGAAAAAGGCCATCGAGATCAAGCCGGAATACATCAACCATCGCTTGGAATTGGCCCGGCTATTCGTGGAAATTAAAAAATATCCGGAGGCTGCCGAAGAATTCCAGAAGTGCCTCGACCTGCCCGAGACGACGTCCAAGGACGCGATGTACAAGGAAGAAGCGAAAAACGAACTCGCGGCCATTCAGAAAAAATTGAAATAGAGTCCGGGCGCCCGTCCGGTCAAGGGGCGGGCCGCTCGACGATGACCGGGATTCTCCGGAAGATGAACCGGCCTTCGTAATCGACCACCGCTCCCGAAAGAACTGGTTTTTTTCCGGCCGGTCCGGAGAGTTCGACCAAGACCTTGCCTGTCCCGAACGGCTGGAGAAGAGGCATGCGAGCCGCGGCCGAGGGCTTCCAAATGAAAAAGCCGACGATTTTTCTCTCCAGGTCCGCGTCAAGCGCATAGAAGGATTCCAGGGACGGCCAGGCGGACCGCGGGGAGGGGAGGGCGCTTTCGATGTAAACCCTGTCTCCGCGTCGGTGACCAAGGAGGAAGCCCCGACATCCCCCGGCCGAAGCGAGGCGGCCGGCGGCGGTCAATGTACGGAAAGCGCCGGTTGTCAGGAAGATATCCACGGAGTGGATTATAGCAGAAGGAGGGCTTGAAGGAACCGCCAAACCGCGGCTACGTCGGGAAGCCGGTAGCGGGCCGCAGTTCCGCGGTCCCCGCCGACTCTGACTGTCAGGCCCCGCCCGGCCAGGGCCCGGAACGCATCCTCATCGGTCCGGTCGTCCCCGAGGAAGAGGGGCGTCGACCGTCCCTTTGGATCGAGCCTGTCCATGAGGCACAGGACCGCTTTCCCCTTGTCCCAATCGACGGCCGGACGGATCTCGAACACCTTTTTTCCCCGGGTCAGCCGCAACCGGCCGTGATCTGCCGGGACGATTTCTTGGAGAACGCGGAGAATCTCGAGAGCGCAACCCGGCCGGGCGAGTCGAAAATGGACGCTGGCGCTGAGCCCTTTGTCGTCGACCCGGACGCCGGGAATGGAATTCAACCGGATCTCGGCGTCCCGAACGGCGCGCTTGAGGGCCGGGACGGCCTTTTTTGCCCCGGGATGGATCCAGAGCGTTCGGCCCTGCCGGACTTCCAAGCCGTGGTTTCCGGCCCAAGCCAGACCCGGCAGGTCCGCCTTGGACCGGATGTCTTGGAGCGACCGGCCGGAAACGACAGCCGTGGGATAACGCCGGGCCAATTCGGCCAGGATATTCGCCCGGGAAGGCGAAAGACGGACCCGTTCCGGGTCCGTTTGCAGGGGAACCAGGGTTCCGTCGAAATCCAGGAACAGGAGAAGGGGGCCGCTGTCCCGGGCGGCCCGAAGCAGGCTGTTCATAGAACGATCGGATTTCCCTTATTCTCCAGCGACAGGAACAGCAGGAGATAATCCCGGATATGCCGGGTGATGAGGAAATTCGCCCGGACATGCTCCCGGCCGTTCCGCCCGAGACGGGAAGCGAACCGGGGAGTATTCAGGAGTTGCTTGATCCAGAAGGCCGTGCCTTCGATCGAGTGCGCCAGAATTCCCGAAAACTTATGGGTGATCTGGAGGGGGATTCCGCCGACGGCCCCGGCGATGACCGGCTTGGCCTTCCAGAGCGCCTCGGCCACGGTCAGCCCGAAGCCTTCCTTGAGGGATTTCTGGAGGATCATGGTCGAGGCCCTCTGCAGGGCGTTGATTTCGATATCGCTCCCGGGCGGCAGGAAGAGGACGAAGACATCCGGGTCTCCGGCGGCTTCGCTTCTGACTTCGTCGAGGACTTTCTGCCCCTCGGGGTCGTCGGTCGCTCCGCCCCCGGCCAGGACGAGCTGGCAATCGAGATGGCGCTTGACCATTTTGTAAGCCCGAATGACGCCGACCGGGTCCTTGAGATAATCGAACCGGGAGATCTGGGTGATGATCGGCCGGCATCTGTCCAACCCGAACCGGGCGCAGACTTCGTCCACGACCTCATTGGGAAGGTCCTTGTTTTTGTCGGCCAGGGGGTCGATCGAAGGGGGGATCAAGATCTGCCGGATCCCCAGCGGCCGGGCGAACGCGGGCGCGGAAAAGACCGCCGCCCGGTAGGATTCGATATAGTTTTTCAGGAATTGCCAGATGTCGGGCTGGGGGTCGGTGAAATCGATGTGGCAGCGCCAAGCGCAGAAGTGCTTGGCCCGGTCGATCACCTCGATGAGGGCGACCGGCTGGGGATCGTGGATGAAAACGAAATCGCCCCACGGCTGAACGTGGTCCAGGTTGGCCTTGGTCGTTTCCCGGAACACCTGGCGGTCGTCCTCCGTGAACGGCGAAGGGACGCCGTGCAGGCCGTTGTGCATGGCCTTGGTCACGGCGAAAAAGCGCTCGTTGCCCCGGATCACGTCCCAGCGGGCCTCGATGCCGAGCTCTTTGAGAAGGGGAGTCATTCGGGTCAGGATCTCGGCTACGCCCCCCCCTACCGCGGTCGAATTGATGTTCTGGATGACCCGGCCGGCAAGACGGGCCCCCAGGGCGCGGATGACGTCGATCCGCTCTGGGCCGACGATGGAGGCGTAGTCTTCAAGATGCGACATGTTCGGCCACCTTGCTACGGATGTTTGTGCGGAGGGTTTCCAGGGTCATGGTATAGGGGTCCAGCCGGCGGATTTCTGCGGCGATATTCTCGCAGCCCTGGACATCAAGCCAGGCCGCAAAATCGAATTCCGGCGGGGCCATCCCCAGCCTGGGTGCGAAGACGTGGTATTGGATCGAGCCGATCGGGGCTTTGGCCAGGGCCGTCTTGAATTCAGCCGGAGTCCGGGCCTGTAGACCGGTCGGGAGTAGGAACGTCCGGCCGTCGAGTAAATGAAGCTCCATTCCGGCCGGAGCCTGGGGATGATGCCCGTTCTCCTCGAGAAGGAAGGCGTCGAGGGGGGCGAGGAAGGCCTGCCGGATCTCGGCGATGCTTCGGAAGGAGGCGAAGGGGAGGCTGGAAAACGTCTCTGCCATTTTCGCCAGCCCCAGGGCCTTGGTAAGCCAAAATGAAAAATCGTTGGGCGGTTCGGGCGAGCGGATGATGTGCTGTCGGAGACGGTGATGGGTGTGGTAGTAGATCGACGAGTCCGGGATTTCTCTCAGGTGGCGCCGGAGCTCGGTGATGTTGCCGGCCCGGCGTCCGAGGAGCTCGATCTGAGTGAGTTGCAGGCGAAAGTGGAAAGGTTCAGACATGGTTCAGACCAGCCTCCTCATGCTTTCGATTATTTTTCCCGCCCAGCGGTAAACGTTGTTTTCGCAGACGACCTTCCTCATTTTTCTCATCCGGGCCGTTCGTTCCCCGTCCTCCATCTCGACTGCCAGGCGGATGGCCTCGGCGGTGCCGTCGATATCGTAGGGGTGGACGAGCAGCGCGTCTTCCATTTCCCGGGACGATCCGGTGAACTGGCTGAGGACGAGCATCCCGCGATCATCCGTCCGGGCGGCGGCGAATTCCTTGGCCACGAGGTTCATCCCGTCATGA
>JAFGEN010000335.1 GCA_016931595.1 Candidatus Aminicenantota bacterium
CATCTGCTCTAACCTGGAATATTCATAAATTTTTAAAACCTTGTGAAGTCGGGGCGAGCCGGTATGGCCGCGTCTGCTTCGTTGCGAAGGGTTCGCAGTCCTCGGGTTCGTTCTTAACGAGGTGGGGGCAGCGTCACCCTCCGGGCTTTGCCGTCCTTTGCGACGCCTCGGAGCCAGGGCGCGCCTTGCATCGGAAGCCGCACGCTGGGGACAGAACGGACCCTTCGCCCATGGCCCTGCGGCGAGGGCGGGACCGTTAGCGGGTCAGCATTCGACCCCGTAGGGAATACGGCCCCACGGACGTGATTTCGACGTCGACGAACCGGCCAAGGCAGTCTTCAGGGCCCTGGAAATTGACGACCTGGTTCCCTTCGTTTCTTCCGGCGAAAACCGCCGGGTCTTTCTTGCTTCGGCCGACGGCCAGGACTTTTTCGACCTTTCCAAGAAGCGTCTGATGAAAAGCGGTCTGGATGTCTTTTTGGAGGGCCTGGACTGCCGCAAGCCGCCGGCGCTTGACCTCCGGAGGGATATCATCAACCAGACCGGCGGCGGCGGTCAAAGGACGGGGCGAATAGCAGAAGGAGAAAATGCCGGCGTAGCGGATCTCCGACAGGGCCGAAAGCGTTTCCTCGAATTCAACTTCCGTTTCCCCGGGATAGCCGACGATGATATCGGCGCTGAGACGGAGTTCAGGCATCAGGCTGCGGAGCGTCCGGACGGTCTCCAAGTAGCGTTCGCGGGTATAGCCCCGCTTCATCCGCTCCAGGACGGCCGTGGAGCCGGACTGGAGGGGCAGGTGAAGCTGTCGGCAGATTTTCGGCGTCCGGGCCATCGCTTCGGCTAGGGCGGGCGGAACGTTTTTCGGATGCGAGGTCAGGAACCTGACCCATTCAGGGCCGGGAACGGCGGCGACCAGGCTTAGCAGCGCCGCAAAATCCGTTCCCGTCTTCGGGTCGCGGTAGTTGTTGACGTTCTGCCCCAGGAGCTGGATTTCGCGAAACCCTTTGGCGGCCAGGCCCCGGACTTCTTCGAGGATCGCCGATAACGGCCGAAATCTTTCTCGGCCCCGGGTGAACGGCACGATGCAGTAAGCGCAGAAGTTGTCGCACCCTTCCATGATCGTGACGTACCCGCTCCAGGGGCTCTCCCGGACGGGCGGGACGGGATCTTCCCTGAAGATGCGCCGGCGCGACGTCTCGATCATCTTCCTGTGGCGGCTTTCGGCGGCGATTTCGGCGATCCGGTGGTACTGGTCGAACCCGATGACGAAATCGACGCCCGATTTGGGTTCGGGGAGACGGTCCTTCCGGACCTGGGCGACGCATCCAGCCACGCCGACAAGGAACGGGTGCTTCTTCTTGAGGGACCGGAGGCGGCCCAGCAGAGAAAAAAGCTTCTCCTCCGATTTGGCCCGGACCGAGCAGGTGTTGATTACGACCAGGTCGGCCGATTCGATCGATCCGGCGGGGACGGCCCCGGCCGCTTCCAGGTATCCGGCCAGGCGCTCCGTGTCGTTCTCGTTCATCTGGCACCCGAAGGTGTGGAACGCATAACGGACGCCGCCGAGTGGAAGGACCGGCCCGGTCATTTCAGAAGGTCTTCGGTGATCGCCGCGGCGTCGCGGACGAACACCTCACAACGCTTTTCAAAGAGGTTTCCGTCGTCCGCTTCCTTCGTTCCTTCGGCTGTGCCGAGGTCGACGCCGATCAGTCCGGGGCAGGTCAGATCTTGGCCGTGACGGGCTTTGAACCGTCGGACGAACTCGGTCATGAGGGCGTAGGTCTTTTCCTTGGCCGCCAGGTCATCGGCCCGGCAACGACCGTGGCGAAGGCTGATGGCCAGAAAGGCTCCGGTGACGGCCCCGCAGGTGAACCCGAGGTGGGCCATCCCGCCGCCCATGGCCTGGCTGATTTTCAGGGCGGTTTCCCGGTCAAGCCCGAAGTCTTCGGCGAACGCGGCAAAAACGGCCTGGGAACAGCTGAATCCGGAGTCGAACGTCGCTCCGGCTTGTTCGGATTTGGTCATTGTGAATTCTCCAGCCCGGTATTCTACCGTAAAAGCGGATTCCGGAAAACGGAAATCAGGATCGTGTATTGTGCTCGAGCATGTCCCGGGCGGAGGCCAGGGATGTCTCGGTGACAAGGCTTCCGGACATCAGCCGGGCCAATTCCTCGACTCTCTGATCGATTCCCAGCTTGCGGACGGCGGTGAATGTCCGGTTGTTTTCCGTCCGCTTGGAGATCAGGTAATGGTGGGAGGCGAAGGAGGCGATCTGGGGGAGATGGGTGATGCAGAGGACCTGGTGGCGGGCGGAAAGAGCCTTCAGCTTTTGGGCGACGCTTTCGGCCGTTTTTCCCCCGATCCCGGCGTCGATTTCATCGAAGATCAAGGTCGAGGCTTCGTCCCGGGCCTGGGCGGCCGATTTCAAGGCGAGCATGATCCGTGAGAGCTCGCCGCCCGAGGCGATTTTACGGAGAGGTTTGGGCGGCTCTCCCGGATTGGGGGAGATCAAAAACTCGACGGTATCCAACCCGGAATCACGGGCCGTTTCGGGCCGTTCAGGCTGGAATGGATCGGTTTCAACCCCGACCTCGAAACGAGCTTTTTTCATCCCCAGGAGGGCGATTTCCTTTTCGATCTTGTCCCCGAGTTTGCGGGCGGCCTCGCGGCGGACCGCGGACAACTTCCTGGACGACTCGTCGTAGGCGGCCGCGGCCCGGGCGATCTCTTCTCCGGCCTGCCGGAGGCGGTCCTGGATCCGGAGATAGTCCTCGCGTTCGGATTTCAAGCGGTCCAGGTAGCTCTGGATCTCGCCGATCTCCGCCCCGTATTTCCTTTTGAACCGTTCGATCAGGCTCAGCCGTTCCTCGATCTCCTCCAACCGCTCGGGCGACTCCTCCTCTCGGTCGCGGAAGCGGACAAGGAGGTCGGAGAGCTCGCCGACCGTGATCGCGAACGGCGAGAGCGCGTCCCTGGCTTCCCGGAACGCCGGGTCATACGGCGCCAATTCCTCGAGATGGGCCGCCAGGCGGCCCAGGACGGCATGGAGCGAGGCGTCCCCGCCGTAAGCCAGGTCATAGGCTTCCTCGACCAGGCCGCGGATCTTTTCCGCGTTTCGAAACAGAAGGCGCTTGGCCCGCAGCTCCTCCTCCTCGCCCGGCCGGAGCCCGGCTTTCTCGATTTCCGCGATCTGGAATTCGAGAAAATCGAGCCGCTGACCCCGCTCCCGCTCCTTCGATTGCCATTCCTCGCGCCGTCGGACAAGCTCCCGAACCTCCCGGGCGGTTCGTATGGTTTCTTCCCGAAGAGGACCGGACCCGGCGTATTGATCGAGATAAATCCGGTGGCTTTCCGTTTGAAGGAGGAACACGTGGTCGTTCTGTCCGTAGACATCGACCAATCCTGCGGCGGCGTCCTTGATTTTCTTCAGCGGGACGAGGACGCCGTTCAGGTAGGCCTTTCCGGAAGTCGGGGAGAGCAGCCGCTGGAGGAGGATGTCTCCCTCGTCGGTTCCACCGGATTCCCCCGTCCCAACCGAAGGGGAGAAGACGGCCTCGACTGAGGCTTCTTCGGCCCCGGACCGGACGAGGTCGGCCGAGCCCTTCTCTCCGCAGACGAGGCGGATCCCGTCGATGATGATCGATTTCCCGGCTCCGGTTTCTCCTGTCAGGACGGAGAACCCGTCCTCGAAATCGATCCGGACGTCCTCGATCGTGGCCAGGTTCCGCAGGCGAAGGAACTTGATCATCCGGCGGGTCTCGAATTACTTGTCGTCCAGGCCCAGGACTTGGGGGACGAGGGCCTTTTCCAGGTTGATCCGGCCATAACCGATCCTGACGTCCTTCCCCGGAAGGCCTGCGCTGTTGACGTCTTCAGCGGTGAAGCGGATGATCTCCATGATCTGCTCGGGGGTAAGCCAGGGCTTGATGCTGAACAGGAGGGCGGCCAGTCCGGAGACATGAGCGGCGGCGATCGACGTCCCGCTGAACCGGACATAGGGGATGACCGACGGACCGAAAAACCAGGTCGGGACCGTCGACAGGACATCCACCCCCGGAGCGGCCACGTCCACTTCTGTCCCGGAATTGGACATCTCCCAGACGATGTCGTCATAATCGGTCGCCGCGACCGCCAGGACGTATTCGGAGAATCCGGCCGGGTATTGCACCGGGCCTCCGTCGCTTCCGGCCGCCGCGATGACGACCGCATTCTTGCCGAAGGCGTATTGAACCGCGGTGAGCAGTGTCCAACTGGCCTCCTCGAAACCCAGGCTGAGGTTGATGACCCGGGCGCCCTGGTCGGCCGCCCAGCGGATGCCGTCGGCCACATGCTCGGCCGTTCCCAGGCCGGCCGCGTCCAGAACCTTGACCGGCAGAATCCGCGCTTTCCAGGCGACGCCGGCGATGCCCTCGTTATTGTTTGTTTCGGCCGCGGCGACGCCGGCCACCGCCGTCCCGTGAAAGTAGTCATCCGAGGCGTCCATGTCGTCATTGACGAAATCCCGGCCCGGTCCGGCGATTTGATTTTTCAGGTCGGGGTGGACGAGGTCGACGCCCGAGTCGACGACGGCGATCTTGACGTCCTCGCTGCCGGTGGTTTCCTCCCACCCCAGGGTCGCCTTGATGTCGGCTCCGGCCTTTCCCTGGGGACTGCCCGGCACGTCGCCGATCGCCTGTCCGGTATTGGCGAGCGCGTATTGGTATTTGAAGAGATTGTCATTGGGGGTGGTCTGAGCCCGGCCGATGTAATTCGGCTCGGCGAACAGGACCGCCGGGTCGAGGGCGAGGGAGGCGGCGGCCTCCTCGACGGATGTTTCCGCGGGAATGCGGACCTTGTAGATGTCGAGCCGGTGGAGGCGTGATTCGACCCTCGCGCCGCGGCGGTTCAGGGTTCTCGATATCCAGCC